>NZ_JAHGAP010000025.1:0-227185 GCF_030248655.1 Vibrio sp. D431a
CTGACGGCTAACCACCGTGATTAGCGGAGCTTCTATTGAGGCTCCGCTTTTTTTCGTTTAGGAATGGCAATTGAAAAATAATCTAATCACTGAGAACTTTAAAGATGAACTGGCTCTCGCGATAAATTCGAACATAGAAAAGTCCGGACTAAGCCTAAGAGAACTTTCAAATTCCATCAAAAACACAACTCCATCCTTATTGAGCCGAGTGAGAAATTACAAGTTAGATGGAATCTCGACAGATCGACTATTAAAACTCTTCAATCAAACCGAGACAGTAGCTGGCAGGCAGATTGGCGAGATTGAGGTCATAATTATCGACGAAGATCGACAACAAGTTGTGAACCTTTAAGGTCTTCACCAAATTGCTCCTTCACCTTGCTTGCTAAAGCGCACACCGCCAATTCATAAGTTGGCGCATACACGTCCAATTCAACATTATGATAACTGTCTAATTCGCCATCCTCATTGAGAAAAACTTCTCCACATTCCAGTGCAATCACAGGCGTAATCCCATCGACATCTTCCATAACCACAACGGAAAGCACTTTGTCTGGAAAATGACTGACGCGTGAACTTAAGAAATCAACACCTAAACCTTTAGTTTTTAAGCATTCTTGGAGTAATTGGGATTTTGGAATTTCAGTCTTAAACTGAACATTGAAAATTTTATGGCTACTCAAAAAGTGCCAAGCGTCTAGGAATTTCAATTATCAACACCTCATTTGAACATTTGTGTCAAAACAATAGATCATTTTCATGAGTGTTATCAGATTTTGTATAAATTCAGAGAAATAAACTTATGTTGGCATTGCAACGCCAGTCGATGATGGTAATATGCACCAATACGAACGAAAGGTGGTCTTTCGTTTGGGTTTGACACAGGAAAAGGTTGCATTATGACTAAAGTACGCATGGAAATTTATGGTAAACACCTGACAGGGTTATTTTATGCCACTGGGATGATTATTACTGGACACTTTCATTCGTTAGAGGCGATCGGTTTATTTCTTTTGTGTGCATTATTTGGAGCGGTCATGCTCCACGAATACAACGCACACGAATACAACGCGCTAATGAAAAAAATTAGAGGCATGTATGGGTTCTGTATTGCTGGTTTATCAGCAGCAGCATTTGCATATTTTTATTTGAATGACCTTGTGAGCGCTGTCGGCATCGCAACATCCTTCACTATCCCGAGCATGATCCAAACCGTAATTTTGAATCAACCAACTCCTCAAGACAGTGACATTGCTTGAATATAAAAATAAGGAGCTTCGGCTCCTTTCCCACTTAAAACCATCTCTTGTGATAAACTTTCGACAAATTTCCGGTTAAATTACCGTATTCAAAATCAAGGAAAAAATGAAAGTTATCAAATTATCGCCGTTCAGTAAGTTCAGAGCTTTACCAGTTTATCCTCGACCAACAGATTCATTGAGTGACATGCTTGAAAGAAATGAAGTCGATATTCGCTCACTTGAGTCCTACCCAATAGTACACCTCGAAGGTGTTCACGAGACTCCTTTCTGCTCTAGCCTAATCAGGTTCTTAAAGAAAGGCGGCATTCAGCCAACAATCCTATTCTACGGCATGGCATATGATCTCACATTAGCTGAGCTCAAAAAGGGATTTCCAACAATTCTCAAGTATTCAAAAGCTAAACTAATATTTGATCTGCGATTTAAGCTCAATTGGGATGGTATTGAAATCTTCAATGCAGAGTGCGACACACTTGACTCAGTGCCAGAAAACCTAATTGATGAGGTTCTTAGTGTCGTTAAAGACAAAAACCCTGAGATTGAACCAGAGGAGCTTATGGCGAAGATTACGGTCAAGCTAAAGGTATTCTTGCCGATGAACTCAATTAGCTTTCAGGATAATAAGAAGGTTCGTAAAGGTGAACAACCTCTGGGCGATATACTCTTAGGATACGAGTTAGATTTTTAATTTGGTGTTGCAATGCCAAGTTGTTGTGTTAATATATCCCTCGTAGCCAAAAAGGTGGTCTTTATGGCAAATCATGAACACAGGTTAACGAACAATGACTATTCTAAATCAACACGCAGAAGATCTTACTAATGGTTGGATTGAAACAGATCCAGATTCACAGCAACGCATTCTTCCCCCAAGTGATGATGACGGTCATTGGACGATTCGACAAAAGAGCACGTTATACCCCCTTTATGCAATCGAAGCTGTAGTATGGATTTCCGATCTGTCTGAGGGAGATATTGATGAGCTGCTTGAAATGTACGGTTATGAAGACTCAATCCGAAAAGATGAAAGGTTTAATCAGATTCTTGTTGAAATGGAGTTTGAAACGACGTTAATTAATCAAAAAGAACAAGAGCTACATGAAAAGCTTCAACTAAATACCTCTATTTAACAATATCATTTCAGTGGTGTCACGAGTGGCACCTCTCATATCGAAAGAGCGCAAATCATGACAGTGACATCAACTCAGTTAGCTAATATTGCCCGTAAGTTTCCAGATTTTATTTTAGTTTCGGCTATTAACATCCGCCTTCCGTACAACAACGGAACCTATAAGCGTCGGTTAATGAGCGCAGGCATTGTCGACTTGTTTCCAGATCAGAAAATCACTGATAACGAAACTACTAACGCAAAAGAAATTACTTTCTGCTTTGATGAGCATAACGGCGCATACGATGATGTATACCCACGCATTCAAGCCTTAGAGAACTCCATGCATGAGTTCTTAGAATTGGCTGACAAGAATGGTTCAGTAAAGGACGAAGAGATTGAGTTAGCGAATAGCTTGCTCACAGCCCACCTTCCACACGAGATTGAGTGCGCGTTCTCTCCGTTATGTGAAGAACCACTGGTTAAACATGCAGATTTCCTGTCTATTTGCGAACTTGAACTTTCCGCATCCGTCGACGTTTCTCCGATGGACAGCTACGACTCATTGCGAGTATACGGGTATTCAGCCGCCTCATACTCTGTTGATGAAGAGGCAAAAACAATCACATTGGAGCACGAAACAACCACTGACAGCGGCGAGTGCTTCTCTAGACTTGTTGCTTTGGAAACACAGTTCCGCAAGCTGATTGATTCAGCCAAAAAAAGTGCGAAAAACAAACCGAATGCGACTCAAACCAAAACAGCTCGTAAACTCTTAGAGAACAAAGAGCGCCTTTTTTAACCTTAAGCTGGTGGTACTCTAAGGTGCCACCTTTAATTGCCAGATTTGTAACAATAGACATTATTGGTATTGCAATGCCAAGTGGTTGTGGTATTATAACTTCTCCTCGGGTGGTTCCCGTATCTCAAAAAAAACAGGTTAATATGATGGGCGTAAACGCATTTATTCCAAGAATGTCTGGAAAAGCATCTGTAGAAATGATTCGTGGCAGTGTTGAAGATAAAGAATTTTACCCAACAACCGATGAAATAATCGAGGTTGTTAAGAACGATATTCACTCAAAATCTAGTTATAAGGCTATCTCATTACTTGATATTGGTGCTGGTGATGGTCGTGTTCTTACTGGTGTCATGGGTGATGACATCGATGATTGTGATAGCCGAATGAAGTACGATTTGAACCACCAGAGAGGCGTTAACACGCTTTATGGTATCGAACAGTCTTCGCAGTTAACGTCCCTTTGGCATCAGAATATCATTCCTGCTGGAACTGATTTCTTTGATACAGATCTTATGTTGATTGATGCACGTTTCACATTTACAAACCCACCATTCAGCCTTATTGAACCTTGGATCTACAAAGTTATAACTGAATCTAATAGTGAGTTCTGCTACATCGTTTCTCCTTTGAGATGGCGCGAGAGCGAAACCATTAAGGATGCAATTAATAAAAGAAATGCCGAGATTGAATCTCTTGGAATTTTCTCATTCAAAAATGGTGACCGTCCCGTCAAGGAAGGAAATGACTTAGCTGAATTATTCATCGTAAAACTAGGTCATTCTGATTCTAAAAGCTTTGTTGCACCTCTTAAACTAATGCTTGAAGAAATGCTAGGTGAGGATCGACAGGAAATTCCAGATCACAAAAAGTATCCGGTTAAAACCCGTCTGCAAAAGTCAATTAAAGAGACCTCTAATCAAGATCATTCGCTAGTGAAAGCTGGCGATTATGTTGAAGCAATGGTTGAGCTCTATGAAAAAGAAAAAGCCAAAATCTATGAAGCAATTTCAAAACTCCAATCCATTGACCCAAGTGTTTTAAGCGGAATTGGTGTAAACATTTACGATGCCACACTAAATATGCGGAGAGAGCTTAATAACCTTCGAGTCAGTTACTGGAAAGAGTTGTTTCAGAATACTCGTGATTTAGGTGAGATCATTGACACTGATACTACCTACACTTTCAGCAAGCTTTTTGAGGATCAAACAAAACTAGAATTCAACAAAGCTAACATCCGTACAGTAATGCTATGGTGCCTACGAAATGTAAGGGCTTATTGTAAAATACAAACTCAGAAAAACATTGAAACCCTTTTCACAAGTGTAAACATCCGTGCTTACAAGTCGAACCAATCTCGCTTTATTGATGGGGATTGGGATTATGCTGGGCACGCACCTAGAGGCGTATCTCATTTTTGTCTTAACACCACTAAGCGACTTATTATCTCGTGGTATGTCCGTAGAGTTAGTGATGGGGCGATTAGTAGTGGAAAGCTGCACTACAACATTAGCAACGAGCTTAAAAATCTATGCGTGATTGCCAATAACATTGGGTTCCCTGTAAACAATATAAACGAAATCTCTGATCAAAACTGGGAATCAGGAAAGGTTCGTGAAATTTTCTATACAGATAAGGAAACTGGTAAGACAAAAACTCTTTTTAAAGCCAAAGTGTTCAAACAAGGCACAATTCACTTAAACATGGACAAGGATTTTATCAATTTCCTAAATGTAGAGTTTGGCCGAATGAAAGGTTGGGTTACTACACCTAAGGAAGCAGCAGAAGAAATGTACATGAGTGAAGGTGAGGCTGAACGAGCTTTTGCAGCACTAGAGAACAAAGCGAACCAAAGCATTGCACAGAATTTGTTCCAATTTGAAAAAAACGCACTACTTCTTAACTAATCAAATCAGAGCTACCTCATTCCGGTAGCTCTGGAAATTTCATGCTCAAGACAAAGGCTGAAATTACACCTATGTTAAATAAACATCTGATGCGATTGCATTTTGTGAGCTAATGCAATCGAGAACGCTTAACAAACTATTTGACCTGATCCAAGCTTTTTGACACGAGGTTGATTAGGTCATCTAAGCTAATCGTCGATTTCGGTGCTTCGCCGCAACTCCTCAACATCACGCCTTCATTGCTTTCGAAAAACACGTCCACACCATTGGTAGTTTTCCATTGAGTGCCATGAGAGTGACTAATTCCACTTATCGAAGAGTCCTTCGTTATGATAGCGCTGACGATTGTGGCTACTGCCATCTGTTTGTTGTATTGCATACTGCGATGTCTCTCTGATTCTGTACATTCACACCTACCAATCAATCTCTAATTGGTAGTTATAGTGCTACAAATTATCACAAGACATTCCGTAAGATCTACTTTTCAACCGCATATCTTTAACATGTTCGGTTATATAATTGTATTGTTGTTGCAATGCCAAGTTGTTGTGTTACAATCTTTTTTATAGTTTTTCCAATTTGGCGTTAAACAATGAGTAACCTAAAATTTTTTCTAAAAAAGAAAATCTCAATAAAAACAAACAATGATGCCGAGCTAATCGAAGCTCAAGAAATATTGTTTGATCTCGGGTTTTATTGGCTTGATGGAACCCAGAACCAAAACGCATCACCATGTATTGACGCGATTGGACTAACCATCGGCGTCACCAAGCGCATTTCTGGATTCACACTCAAAGGTGATATAGAGGATTTGGACTTACTGGAAGTCAAGTTATCGGAAGTGCGTTCTGAGGTCACTAATCTAAAAAACATTTTCGATAAAAAGTTCACTAAACCAAGTACCCCAAAGCACGAGGTATCAAAGGTGCTTTTAGATGAGTTAATGTCATCCGATTTGAGGTTGCTCAGTGAGTCTCAACACTTAGCTATAAAGGAATTGCATAAGCAGGTTTTTGGTTAATAATTATTTTGTTTTTATTAAATTAGGTTCGGTTTTAAATATGAAAAAAGATACTACCCCATGCGATAATAATCCCAAACTTGTAATAGATATGAATCGAACAAACGGGCTTTACTTCACTGAGAAAAACGTTGAATTTACGAATAAATTACTTGATTCACTTTATAGTAATGACTGGAAAGGGCATGTCCTATCAGCTAGTGCATATGAAAGTCCGACCATCTGTTTGCAAAAGAACAACTCGACCATTTTTATTTCATCTTTCTGTCAGTTTGGAAAAGGCGATTACTTTAAGAACGGAAGCATCTTAATCAACCTAGAGCTTGAGCGCTTACAAACCGGATTTGGTTGTAGTCTAACTATTTCTGACAACATTACAGCTCAAGTAGAGCGGATCAGTCAAAAAATAACTGATGTGATTAATAACCCTTTATCCCAGCCAGAATTCCAAGGTCTTGGGCTTTATTCAAAAGTTCATATTGGCGGCGAAGATCTATATGTCTCAACCGCTCTTTTTAATGATGGTCAAGTTCTACTATCAACACCTAGAGATTTCAATTCATTCAAAATTGAGCTTGATGGTGCTGTGTGCCACGGCTATAAAGATGGAAAACATCAATACCTAGGACAAGACAAATTACGAATCATGAGCATCAAGGAGCTAGAGGAGCTTACTGGGCGCATTTGGGGTAAGAAGTCTTATACAATGAAAGGTGCAGCCATAAAGTCTCTTCAAAAGTACAGAAGATGTGTTCTTGTTGAGAGCTGCCACAAGTATTTTGTCACCCCTGCTTCTCACATTGTTTCCAACAATCTTAACAGAAACTCGATCATTGCTATTGGCGAGGATGTACCTTATTAGATCGAAGACTTATCAACGCTTGAGTCTCAAATAGTATCAGAGGTGAAGTAATCACCTCTGAACACCGAAATACCATCTATCATGCCCATTTAAAAGGTTTGTACAGATAACGACTCTTGAAAGTCGTAGTGCTCGATCTTTGATGTATGCTCTTAAAAAAAGCTCTATTTCTTCAGGAGTTCTTTCTGAGAAAGACTGACCCTCATTACCCCAAACTTGTCTACAACTATCATTATAAAGGTCTGGATTTTGTTCGAACATCCTATCACTCCAATAACCATCGGTTTCTTCCATACCTGCACTGTAAATTTCGAATGGCTCGGACTTTTCCCCTAATCCAATCTTCTCCATGGTAAACGCATTGACCATTAATTTTGGATTTTCATAAGCCCTTAGTTTTGCTTGAAATTTCAGAGTCGAAAGCACTGTTGTTTTCATGTTATGTAAAGCCCTGATGCTACAAAATGATGAAGAATCATATAGAAGTCGCCCTTATGTGTCCAGACCACATTACTGATGAAAAAATTCATCTAATAATTCATTGTTGCCATTGCAATGCCAAGTGATTGTGGTATTATATATCTCGTGGTCAGGGAGGTGGTTCTCCTTGAAAAATAGCTAGTTGGTAACTAGCGTCAAGTTACAGGTTAAGGGTTCAATTCATGTCAAACATTCAGAAACCACTTCTAATTATTGGATGCTCAGATGCAAAACTAGATAAAGCGGCTAAGGCTTTTGATTTATACCAAGGCGGCATTTTTAAAATGCTACGCTCTAACCTAGAAAATCCCCTTGAGCACTTCTCAGTGCTTATTCTGAGCGCAGAACATGGTCTAATTGATGCAGATACAGTTATCGAACCTTACAACACTCGCATGTGTTCACGTAAGAAAACTAATGAAGTAGCAAAGTTCGCTGAGGAACACGGTAAAGCAGCACTGAAGAAAATTCGTTCATTTTCTGGAGCTCGCAAACTATTTGTTGCCTTGACTAACGACTACCTTGAAGCGTTCAACACAATCCTTGGTACTCGTAAAGAAACTATCCTGAACTCTTTCCAGTCAACCTACATCAGTGAAGGACATCAAGGTATCGGTGATCTAAGAGGACGTTTAGCTCGAATCATTAAAAACGTTGTTGCAGAAACTGAGTTTAACCCAGTTCTATTCCGCTCTGGCGTAGCAAACTTCTCTGAACTTGGTTATGTTGCTGCTGGCTGTGATATTGGCACATCTTTGGCACACGTTAACTCTCAGAAGGCTACAGACCTATTCTCTGTTATCCTAGATTCAGCAAAAACAAACAAAGTTTTCATTGATAACGGTATTATTACTGCTGCCAAAAACGGAAAGGATATTGACACTGATTGGGTTATGGCTGAGTTTGAGAGAATTGTTTTCTCTGTAAAGCCAAATGTTGCAAAGAACATCTCTGTTGTAATTCCTGATGATGTGTTCTGTAATGACCGCGCCGTGGCGATCGTTAAGCAGTACAAAAAACAAATCAAGAAATTAGCTCGCCGTTGCGATGTAATCTTACCCATTCACCGCTCAGAAGATATTAGAGCTCATGCACTTCGCATGATGAAGGAATTGAACTACGATTCGAATATTCGTCTTGGCGTTCCTTGTTTAAAACAAAAAGATTTAGACTTTATTCTACCGCTTAAGGATATTGACGCGATCCTATCTCTTAAGAAGCCCAAAACAGCGAAAGAAGAAGAGATGAAAATTGCTGATCAGCCATTATTTAGCAAAATTCACTTTTTCGGTCTAAGCGATGCTACTGCAAAGAAAAAGCTTGCTCCTCGCCTTCTTCTAGCAGAGTTGCATGGCGTGGATACAATGTTGGATTGCTGTCGCACTCCTGCCCTGTTTGGTAAAAATAAAAATGGGTTACGAAAGGGTTCAGAGAGAGCTGAGCAAATCAAGGATGAGTTCCTAAAGCCAAAGGTTTGCAGCCACGAAGATTACATTAATCATGACTACAAAGAGGAGCATTTAGTTCCAGATAACTCACCAGTCTTTACAACTGACATTTACGACCTAGTGAATGAAGAAGGAATCTTTGATTTCATCGCAGTGTACAACGAGATTATGTCAGGTGACTTCGCTCTTTCTATGCCACAGTTTGAGAAAGGTGAAGAATCTGAAGCGGTGGAAGTTGCTTGGAATTTGATTTCACAACCACTAGTCCGCAACAAAATCTTTGAAGGCGCAAAAGCCATTAACTGGAATAAGTTTCAAAGCGTGATTGATAAGTGTGATCATATGGAAGGCTCAGAAGCACGATTCAATGCAATTCGAGACATCTTCTTAGAGTTGAAATCTGAGACAAAAGCACAACCAGTTCAAATGCCACTTCGTTTGGCAGCATGAAATTAAATACTTATGAAAGAGGCTTCGAGCCTCTTTTTTTTTGTTCGTTTTAAAATCAAACTGTTTAAATTACAATCCAGCTTGGCATTGCAATGCAAATTTGTGGCATTATTACTTTGATTTACGAATAATATCCGTATAATAAGCCTCACATTACAGCATAAATTACAAAGAGATTTACAATGGCTACTATCATGCATTACCCGACTAAAGAAGAACCTATGGGATGGCGCGTTCAAGACAAAGTTCTTAAGGAGCAAAAGTACTTCCCTATATCTAGATTTGGATCTTTGGATAATGCTGAAGCTGAAGCCCTTAAATTCACTGAATCTCTAAACACACGACGTAAATTCAGAAAACTTAGACTTGAGCTACCATTTAACCTTCTCTTTGATGATTTGGGGCTCGTACGCGGTTTGACGCACATTACCAGAACGATAAAAGGTGTTAAACAAAACCATCTTAAAATACAGATCACAGCTAACGGCAAACAAACATCCAACACCCGACTTATGGATGGACGTAACTTTTCAACTATATATATTGAATTATTGAGTTGGGCTGCTAGCAAACACGGTTTCCACTTCAGCCCAGAGCTCGTTATTCACGCTAAAAAAGTTATGAATCTTCATCGTATGCACTAATAATTAAATTGGTGTTGCAATGCCAAGTTATTGTGGTACTATGTCTCTTGTGTTCAGGGGGGTGGTTTTCCTTGAATTGATTCTAAATATCAACAGCATAGGTTAAGATGAATTATGTCTGCAATTTTAAACACAGTTAATTTTAAAGAATATATTACAATCCCTTTTACTCTTAGCTCTTCAAAGCTCAGTGATGAAGCTCAAAATGTTTTTACAACAGATTTTGTTTATCCTGTTGCGGTCAACGAAGATTTCGTAATCCTTAGTGCTGATACTGCAATTGAGTTTCCTACCAAAGCCAACCTAAATAAGTTACTTGGTACTATCTACGCTAATGATAAAGGCGGTTATTCTTTCAATATCAACGGCGAGTACTACGTAGATATTAACCTTATTGATGATCGAATCATCTGTGAATTGCGAGACAGCAAGCAGCTAAAGATTAAAACAATCGATAGTGACTTTATCTACCTAAATGAAATCGTAAAATTGGGTAGTTACGATAAGCTTGAACAAGGAAAATCTTTAAGTATTAAAACACTTGCCTCAGAGTTCTTGGAGAGCAGCAAGTATTATGACCCACAGTATGAATTCAATACTATTTTATCTGTAGCATCGGTTGATTTTGACATTGTTATGGATGCGTCATCTATGATGATGCTAGTTGGTGGTAACGAGCGCATCTTCGGGCACGATAAGATCATCGAGCGATTAAATCGTGAAGGACTAAGCGTACTTGACGCCCTAGATTACTCTCTTAACGAGACCGTAAATAATGAGGCAGTTAAGGATTTTAATTTTGACCCTGCGCCTGAGTTCAATTTGGTCGTCCATAACAATGACATGGGTGAAGTTTTTGAGCCTTTAGATTCATCTAATCTCAACATCAATCTAGATGAGCTCTTGCAGTCTGCTTTTAAAGTTATTTCGACAGAATTGTATACAAGATAAGGACGAGTAATGATTAATAACTTACGAACTGTTACATGGACATGTCCTGATTGTGCTACAGAAAACGAAGCTAAAATTAACACTAACAACCCTAATCAAACAGAAGTAACGTGCACCACGTGCGAGCTGTATGTGAAATATCCCGATATTATTCATGTTTCAGACGATCTTGAGACTTATATGAATATGGTTGATGAACACTGCAAGAATCTTGTAGGGAAAGTTGCTTTAGACCTTCATTCGGACAAGGACAAGTGCATTGAAATTATCACTCAAGGTTTTGATGATTGCATTGAAGTTTCTGCTGTTTGTAATACTGTTTGTAACTTGATTCTAGAAAGCAAGTGCCAGCTCACCAATGTAAGCCTCGAATTGGAGCTTTATGAGATCGCGACTGGTGATTCCGTTACAAAGGAACGTTACAACGAACTTGCCTCCCTCGGACTGTTGGAACGCACTCACGAGACTCCAAAGCTCACGCCAAAAGCAGATAAACTAATCCGTCAGAAACTTGGATAATCGATCATGAATTGATGCGAGGTGAACCTAGCCGTCATCTCGCATGTTGATTTTGTATTTCTGGGTTTATGTAATAATGCCACTGATTAATGATTTTTGGGTTTAATCTCAAATAAATTACATTTGGTGTTGCAACACCAAGTGATTATGGTATTATACATTCATCGACAGGCAAGACACTTTCTTGCGAACATAATTATAAATCAGGCTAGGTTAATATGAACTCCGAAAAACAATTAAATTCAGGCATTAATCCAGAACTATACAGAAAACTTGAAGCTCGCAAAGCCAAGAAAGCTCAGGACGATCTTCAGCGACAAGAGAAAGCAGCTCTTGAACATGAGAGAAGCATCAAGAGTAGCAAAGCTTACCGTATTGAAGTAAATAAACGAAAAACAAGCACAAAGCTAATTGCCAAATATCGAGTTGTTGTCCAGTTCGCACTATGGATGGTCGGATTCTTTTTCGGGGAAGGCTTGTTGCAGATTCTATTTCAAACTGCTGACTTTAGCATGTTCAAGACGCTGTTTTTCCTATACTCATTATCTTATGCTACAGCCTCAAAAATCGCTGGAAATGATATTTGTAATATCGCTGGAAAGAAACACTCTGTAAGCTGGCGTAACATCGCACAGGTTGTGGCTTTCCTGACGATTCTTGCGTTTTGCACCACGTACTACCACACATATAACGAAAGAAATGCCGCTGATATGTTTGAAGCATTTGTTGTTGCACTAGTTGTAGGTTGTGTTTCTCCATTTATCGTAGGTCGAATCCTAGCTAAAATTGATTACTCACTTCGTACAGACCATGACGATGAAACTCAAGAATCTAAAGCAACTGGCACATTTATGTCTCTTCTGTCTGGTTATTACTTTTGGGTGCTAATTACTGAATTTGCTAGCTTACAAGCGTTCTTCAAGCCTTTCGAAAGCCTATACCACTTTATCTGGCGACCATTTGGCTACCCTAATGAAGCTAGCATTATCATGGAATCCATTATGAAATTAACTCCATCTGCATAAAAAGTAGCCTGAAAACAAACCCACCAACACGGTGGGTTTTTTTAATTCCACCATTATAATAATGTTGTTGCAATGCCAAGTGATACTGGTACAATATATGGCTTCTGGAGCTTGTTTCTCTGGATAATGGTCAATACAGCGAGGCAGCCAGAATGCGCATATCAATATCTAAGCTCCCTATTGTTAACGAGTACACACATGAGCCTTCGGAATCAAAAGTATCTCTAATAAATAACGGACAGTCTATCTCACTCGTTCTTCAATCCACTTATCAGGATTCAGTATTAATCGAGTTAGTGAACAAAGAGGCAGACAACCCCCTTCTTGACCTTCTATCCGACATTCAACAGATTCTAAATGGCGGGATAAACGAGTTCACTTACGAGAATTTCACACTTGCCATCACTCGTACAAACTATGGTTCACCTGTCCCTTACCACGAAGCTGCACACTTCGATGTTATTCGTAAGGACAAACATGGCGAGCCTCAAGAATACTTCTCAGCGGCTCTTCACGAAAATGACTTCTATTCATTCTCTAAGAACATTAAAATAGCCATAAACAAACACCAATCCAAATAAGGTGAGTCATGCAATTTAACCATATATTCGAACAGTTGGATCGCGACCTTAAGCCCCTAGTTGACGAAGCAAACCGAATTAATAGAGAGATACACTCGCTAAGGTCGAAAGCAAACCAAGATTTGATCAATGCATACAAACAATCTCCTCACACACACTTTGATGTAAAATCAATCGTCGAACTAACTGATGAAGATACTTGCATCTCTGCTTTGATTGAAGTCGTCAAATCACGACCTCTAAAGTGTGAAGAAGTCACCGCCGAACTCTTAGGTGTATTTACAGATACCGACACTTCACAAGAACTACTAGAAGATGGCTTAACACCTACTGACTTCGTATTTGCATCACTGAAGGACGACAAAGACAAATTCGCATTCTGCCTACATCACGGATACTCACATGGATTTATGCAGAACTCTAAGCTCGCAAGAGAGTTTATTGAAAAAGAGTTGGTCACGTTTTCCGACATTTCAGCGCCTTCTCGTTTCTCTTACCGCGAGGGGTGTTTTGATGCCAAATCAATGCAAATTGCATTTGTAATTCAGTTAACGAAATCTGATTACACGAACCTAGAGGATATTGCTCTGTCAATCCTCAAACTTGTGAACAATGGATACAAGAGCGATAGAATCGGTATAATGGAATACACCTTGGCCGCCAGTGGCACGGTCACCCTTGAGCTTAGTGAGGCTAAAAATGGTGTGTTCACTGTATCTAAAGGTCGTTTCAGCTCTAAAAAGTTTAGTTCTGGCACCGCGTATGAAAATGCACTATCAGCACTAAAGCATATTGCAGATAATTACCCGTACAACCTAGATTAGAGACTCTCATAACATACATAAAGGATTTCAATGAGCGAACACAGAATTAAACGCAGTAAGCCTTTGTCCATGTACAATGTTGCAGAGATGCGAGTGCTTTTCGAAGAAGCCAAATTAAAAGACAATGTCATGAAGCTTGTCGAAGGTCATTGGAAAACAGGCAAGTGGGAGCCTTTTGTTATTGATGCAGATATGGACTTCAAAGCCTTTTTTGACCAGCTTGTGGCACTCGTTGAGGCTCATGATCCACACTTCAAACTTAACTAAAACCCACCAGCAGAAAATCCCGTTTTATCGGGGTTTTTTCATATTTATCATCAATTTATTTTTCATTTGGTGTTGCAATGCCAAGTGGGTATGGTATTATATCTCTCGTGGTCAGAGAGGTGGTTCTCTCCGACAAAATCAAGTTAGCAACCCAATACAGGTTAAGGGAACTAGACGATGGCAAATTTATCAAAAGCTCAAGAAAAACTGCTAAACAGAATCAAAGAAGTTACTTCGAAAGAGAAGCTTAACTCAGAGGCTCGCGGTGAAGATTTTGATGGTTGGATCTCTAGCGCTGACTTAAGCTCAAAGGAGTTCGGATGGAATCGAATTAACATCCGAACTGTCATTGCTCTTGGTAAATCAGGTCTTGTGTCTGTTCGAATTTTTCGCGAAAAATCTGAATACAATGGAAAGCTATGTATTGAGATTAGCTACGAATTTAAGGTTATGGAAAACGGAACGATTGAACATTGGTCTGACATGTATTCCGCCGCAAGAAACACATCTTCCGTAAACTATATCCGAAGTGAAATTTGCTTCGGCAAACGATTCTCAGTTTATCGACACTCAATCTAATTTCAGAGAGTTACCTTGCCATTTACGGCAAGTAACGCTCACTACTTCACTTAATGGCTAGAACTAACTAGCCAGAATTGGGTTGGTAACCCATCAAACACAGGTTAAGGAATCTCTGATGCCAGCACTTAAGCTTCTTAAAAAAGGCGACACAATTTTATTAACACAAGAGCACACGGTTTACACCAAAATTCCCGAAAGCCAAGCTTACACCAACAGCAAAAGCAAGAGACTTGTTTCGGTTTGCGTGGAGCTAAAGGACGAGGAATTTGAACACCTACAGGGACTTTACGAGGTGGTTCGCACAGAGAACTCTGGAGGTGGTCGTGGACATGGCAAACATGATACTTACCCTTCTGGTCATCGTGTTTTTTGCAAGAAAGTTGATAGCAACTGTAAGGTCGATTTTTACCAAACAGGCTGTTTCACAGCGATGATTACAGACATCAAACCTATCAAAGGAAACAAAGATGGTTAAACAGAAAATTTTCGAGAAAGTTAAAGCTTTCTTCAAAGAAAAGTATGATTATGCGATCCCATTTGATTGCTTAGATAATGACGAGATCGACAGCCTTTATATCTCGGACATGGGCGCACCAGATGCATTCTCATTTGTCTTTGAGATCGCAGAGCATTTTGGTGTCGACGAATGTGTTGATGGCGATGAGATCACAGATAACGCCACTTTAACTGAAGTTGTGTGTATGCTGGATGCCGCGATCGCACAGAAGACCTTCACGATTTAACGATTTTTCTCTATTTTTTAAAAAGAAGCTGGAAGGCTTCTTTTTTTTGCCTTTCTTTCAGACGATAAAACCTTAAAAATAAATAACTTGATTAACATTCAATTACAGATCGTAGTTTTGTAAACTTATAGAAAAATGCAATCTACTCAGGTTATCTCCAAGTTTGTTACTAAAAAAATTGATGAACTTAAAGAGCGTGGCGAGCCAACCGCCGTACAAGAACATGTCTTAAATATCATTTCGATGGTAGATGTTGAACCTCGGCATTTTGAAAACCAAGACTTTGAAGCAACCTTGTTCTTTAGCCCTAAAAGCTACAAAGAGACGCATAACGATGAGGTCACTTTGTTTGGTCAACCTAGCTACATCATTCGCACCAAATCAAACAACCACGTCATTTCAGGATACATTAATGACATTGGCATAGATAAACCAAAGAACTCGTTCTCACGAAACTTTGAAGAGCGAAACATGCCCTTGGATGAGTTTAACACCATAGATCTTGATAACTTACTTAAAAGGATGTCCAAAGACACTTTATTAAGTGAATTCTCAAAAGGGGTTGCTATTGACCGTTACGACCTTGAAGGCAGTTTCCATCGTAGCATAACGACAAACCATGACTATAATGACATACACAAACCGTATGCCTATAGATCAGGTTTGGAGAATAAGGAAAGCGACTATGTTGGCACCAAAGTCTCGCAACTTAGACATTTCCTTGAGTACAACCACAATTACCCTGACTCTAAGAGGTCTATATTTTTAGATTCTGTTTCTCTCCTAAACAGTCCTGCTTGGATGAAGTTACAGGGGTTTATAAGAGACGAAGATCTAGAGGAGCTCACACAAGAACTGAGGACATCAATTGACGGGTACATTGACCACATAACAAAGGATGTTTACCTCCATTACATGAGTGATGGATTACCAGACACCATTTCTGAAGATGACCTTGTTGACGGTAAGTACAATCAGTCAGAACTTAATTTTATAAGACATCGTTCAGATGACCCTCATGAAGATAGTCCGAAATATCGTCACCAGTACATCGATACGATGCGTTCGAACTTTGATATCGTCGTAAGACAACAGTTCACGGATGCCCATCGTTACACTTTCCACCGCGCAGGACTAAATATCCCTAGCGACCAACTTCCATCAGATTGGTACATACACACCATGCTGATGAGCGACCCGTCCTCAGAAACATTCAAAATCTCACCTGATGCGGTCAATTTGGTCAACAACGGTAGGATTCCAACGCAAGAGTTTGTTGATAAGCTGAATGTTTCTGGGACGAACAGAAAAAGCTTTGATAAGTTCATGAAATTAATGAAGGCTAGAACAATCAACGCCGAAGGCGATGCGTCAAACATTATGTCATTGACCACTCTGCCTAAGGAGATACTAGACCCAGATGTTATTCTAGAGCGCCATAACAACTCTACTGACGACCATGAATTTAAGTCTATGTTAAATACGCTGTCTCCTTACTTGGTGAACTACTCCCGTGAGATCACAAAAGCGAAGGAAGAGTACCTAAACAACCCATCTGCCGAAGCAAAGGTCAGAGTTAAAGAGCTGTCAGCAAAATACAATTGGTTAACTCAAGGCGCAAAACAGAGGAACAACAAAAGGAAATCTCTTGTTAGTACCATAGAGAACTTAAAGCGAGACTTTGATTTGGCAAAAGAAGCTGAAAAACCGAACTCAGAAGTAACCTACGAAGGGGCAAAAAGTTCTGCACTTAGGGTACAGATAAGGAAAGCAAATAAAGAACTTAACGAGTTTGACGCTAGCAATCTGAATATCGACAACTTCCTTTCTCTAAAGGAGAAGTTGAAGGGCGACACTCTGCGAGATTACGGAAACATCATGGGGCAATACCTAGAGGCTATTAAAAACCGTATTGCCAGCGAGTTAAGTGATGACCTCGACAATCTGTTCACAATCAATTTAGAGCATGGTTCTCTAGATGTTGTTTCGTTTGAAGCTGATGATTTATTCGAACACGCCACCAAAACTCTCGAAGAGGAATATAAAGAGTCGGATATCCAGCACTATGCTTACAACACGCTAATGAATACGTTTGTTGAGGAGTGTGGGTTATCAGAGGAAGTTATGTTTGAGGGGTTAGACCACGTTAGCACTGACAATTTGGTTGATCTAACGAGCTACAGAAACGACTCACATAAAATACTCACCAATCTAGAATCGCACTATCCGGATGAGGAGTGGATATCTAACAAAATGGAGGCTGTTCTGCTAGATGTTCAAGAGTACGAATCTTACTATGAAATTTCCGACAGAATTGAAAAGCCTTCTGAAATAGATGGTAGGGATCTTTTTAAGTTCATTGCAAGCGGCTCTAGTGATTACAAGAGGGTTCTTGAGCTAAACGAAATGGCTCACACGGTACAATCTAAGTATCAAAAGGAGTTAAGTGAATACGGTAAAGACAAGGATTTCTCTTGGACAGCTTTGTTTGAAGATAAAATTGATATTGGTGACGGTCTTAAGATTGAAAATATCAGCAGCAAAAACCGTTTACTTGACGAGGCAATTACACAACAACACTGTGTATTTAGCTACCTTCAGAGAGCTATGCACGGTGAGTCTATTATCTTATCAGTGACAAATGAAAACGACGAAAGAGTTGCGACTGTTGAGTTAACTCATGATGTTTTTGAGGACTTTGATATTGAGCAATGTTACGGTCGTAATAATGATTCTGTTTCGTCTAGCATTAGTGGCGCTGTAGAGTTGTTCGTGGACAAACTGAACAATGACCCTGAAGAAGAATTAGGAATCGAAATGCCTGATGAGATCACAGCTGAAATCGACATTGACGATGCTGAAGAAAGACCATCTAAATATGCAAGTATGCTTTCACAAATCCCATTTGAGACAGATGCTGCGCATAAAGCTTATTTTATCCTTGATGAACTGACGCCAGATGAATTTGATTTAGAAAGCTTCCTATGCGAGAACTCTTGGCAAGAGCTTTATTACAACACTAAATTCGCTCAAGAGATAAATGACATCAAGAGTATCGTTTCTGAGTACAAACAGCATGAGGTAACCCCCTTCGATGTCATTAGCATTAAAACTGAACTAGGTAACGTGTACGACGGAGAAAGCATAAGAGCAAAATTGGAAACTCGATTCAACAGACAAATGTCTTTCGAGGAGAAACTAAGCAAATCCATTGAGACTGCTCAACAACCCTCTGTTCCTAAACAACACCAAGAGGCTCGACAACAGCCTACCATGAGACTTTAGCGACAATTGCCAAGTTAGATGACCTAAGCCCCGAATTAAGCTGCATAGCCTAGTCTGGGGCTTTTTTGTTGGGCTATGATATGTGATCCGCTCAATTCAATATGTAGCACTATAACTCTAGATTGCACTGGCTTACTCGAACCTGATACCATTCAACAACTCCTACAATTGGCTAGGTGTAGTGAGTAAGCATAAAGGACATTACTTTGTGTTTGTATATGTAAAACGGATAATAAACATGAACATTAATGCTACATTTTCACCCAAGGTTTTTACAAGTGAAGAGATTGAGTTAACCTACTTGTCTGATTGGCGATTGGTGTATGACCACACTCTCGTATTCAGTATCCCTTTGGCAAAACAGCTCATTGAAAGGTTCGGGGCAACACCAAATTATTTTGAGCACAAAAGCGGCTTCGAACCCGAGGACATCCGTCACATGATTGACCAAGACGAAGCGAGCTCAGTCATCCTTCTGAATGGCTCGCTAGGGACTCTTATTGAGTACGAGATAGCTTGGGGTAATACTAATTACCCTAATGTTGCCTCTGACTTTAAGGATACGTCAGATGCCTCCGTAGGGCTCTTGATTGATTTGCAAGACAAGCACAGAGCAAAGCTACCACTTACCTCTTTCTTTATCTCAGAGCGCGTGTCAGACGAAATGGCAAGCTTGCACTTGTGTGCGTTCACTCCTTTTGAATTCGATGGTCAAAAATGCACATCCCCTTACTCAATAGAATTGGTGACAAATCTTCACGATTATGTTCATAAGCTATTTAACGAAACAAACTTGAGCGACAGAAAGAAGATTGATGAAATCTGGTGTCAGATCTTTAATGAGAATCCGCATTAAAATTTAAATTGGTGTTGCAATGCCAAGTTGATTGGTTATAATCCCCTTACTGTCAGAGAGATGGTCTCTCTGACTTAAGCGTAAGGTATTACCATGAAGTTTGTTTGCCGCGATAAGAAACAAGAGTACAGGAAAGACTTAACCTTAAAATGTGCTGAGTTCATTTGCAGCGAACTTGGAATTAAACCTAATCAGGTAAAAGGTTTGCCGATTTCACTTCAAAGCATCCCTTCCGCTGAAAGCGGGAAGCTGATCATCAAAAAGCCTTCCTCCCCTAATGCTAAACCTAGCATCCGCATTGCCCTCGATAAGGGCACTTCGTTGGTGTACAGCATTAAGACTTTATGTCATGAACTTGTACATCTAAAACAGTACCTAGACGGTCGCCTAATCCCTATCGATGACGATTGTATTGAATGGGTGTCTGAATCTGGAAATATCACTCGACATACGCTTATAGACACCCCTTTATCAAATTCAGATGAAGTTTTTGAGGAATACAAAGCTCAACCATGGGAAGCTGAAGCCTATCAACTACAGGAAGTTTTAATGACTCAAGTAAAAGAAAGGTTCAAAGACTACGAGATTGAATTGTCTATTGGGGTAAGCGTCCCAGTATTTTAGCTTTAAACCATCCGTTTGCGGTCGAAAAAAAATAATTCAAATTACTTTTGTTTTGGTGTTGCAATGCCAAGTGGTTGTGGTAATATATCTCTCGTGGTTTAGGAGGTGGTCTCCTAGACTGAGTTGGGTTGGTAACTCAACATTCCACAGGTTAAGGAGTTTAAGTATGTCAGTTAACGATTTTCTTTTAGACGGCGAAGTTGTTGTCGGTATTGACGAAAAGTACAACAGCAATGACGGAGCGTACTCTATTGCTTACGTTTGGTCAGGCAAAGAGGTTCGCGTCGTTAATTACGCTAACGGTTACAACAATCGTTCATGGCGAGATGCGGAAGTTAATGCAACTCCTGAGCAGATTAAAGCAGCTGGCGATTGGTGCGAACTAGACACTGATAGCCGTATCACATCACTTCTTGGGTGCACAGTTGTTCTTGGTGGGTCACGAAAAGCCCCTAACAAAGTACCATTAAAAGTATTTGATTTTCAGGATGGCTACTTCGACGAACAGTATCGTCACCATGTTGCAGCTAAGGTGCTGGTGGAGACTGAAAATGGTCGTGTATGGGTAGGCGAATCCTGCGTGAAGGAAGTTGTTAAACACCCTCGCCCTTTCTGGGCTAAATAAAATAGCGACAAAGCCTCGTACTCGACGAGGCTTTTAACAACCAAAAAATAATTTGAATTACAGTTAAATTATAATTAGAACGAGAATTTGATAATGAAACAACATACTTACACTTCAAAAGCTGGTGAGAAAACTATTCTAATTGAGGCTGAAACTCCACATCGTGATTGTAAAGGTTGTTTTTATTCTATTGGAGCTCGATTCCTTGATTGTCCTGAAAAATGCACTCTATCTACAGTAAATAACGCTCCTATTATTTACAAACGCAAGATTGATTGAGCATAAATCACTTAACGAAAGGCGCTCAGAATGAACGCCTTTTTCTTTTCTGGCTGTAGCTCCGAGCTTAACCAAGCTTCTTATGAAGAAATAAATTTAATTAGCAAATTGCTGTTGCAATGCCAAGTGGTTGTGGTATTATATCTCTCGTGGTCAGGGAGGCGGTCTCCCAGACTAAATCGGGTTGGTAACCCAATAAAACAGGTTAAGGATAGGTTATGTCAATTGTAGAAATCACTTCAAAAATCTCTAATAAACCGCTAGTAAAAGTAACTCGCGAACTTAAGGCTGAAGACCTAGTAATCTCATTTAAAGAGCCAAGTAAATCTGTAGAATACGTGTTCGGTAGCTCGGCATACACTGTTCATGGCTCAATTAAGACTGAAGTCTTAGCGAAAATTTTTGATGTGGTTGAACCTCTAGCATACGCTAACGGAGCACTAACTAGTGACTGTCCGTTCAATCTTATCGCTAAGTCTGCGGGTAACTCTCCTGAAGCAAAGATGTTCCAGCATGATTACATCACTATTGAACTGTGCAAACGCGGTCTGAACAAAGAAAAGCAACAGGTCAAGTATGACAAGAAGCTGAAAGAAGCTCATTGCAAAGCCTCTGAGCAAGAAACAAAGGATAATGCAGTTGCATCTCTTGTGGCTAAAATCAACAAAGCACTAGCTCGTGCTATCGACGAGAAAAACAAAGCATTCAGTCGCACCGTGCACATGGTTGTAGTTGACCAGAACGTTAGCCAAGAGTGGTTCAAGAGCAATATGTCTGAAACAGCCTATGCAGAATTAAATGCAAAATCAGATGAAGTTGATACTATCCAAGCTCAAATTGACGCCCTGATGAAGCAACGCGACGAAGCAAACAAAAACGTCTACAACATCAAACGAGCGTTCGTTACTGAAAAACTAAACGACTTGTTCTGTGAAGAAGGGCAACGCATCGTGAAAGAAATGGAAGATAAGGAGAAGGCTCCAGAATTCCAACCATTCTTTAACTAGACAATCCTCATATTAAAAGCGGTCAACCTGACCGCTTTTAACACAAAACTCTAACATACAGGGGGCTTGTCGTTGCTACGCCAATCAGCTTCTGTATAATCCTAAACAACCAATCAGGACTGAAGGACTTCAAATGAATATCTTTGCAGAACCAACTCTCTCAAGCGGTAAAGCATTGACCATATCCCTTTTCACCGAGGGTCTTGAACCAATGTTGCACCTTCACGCTGACTTTTTATCTAGTCAACGCCCAATTAGAGACACAAGTTACCGTGTTGGTGGTTGTGATCTGTTTATCTGCACAGCTTACTCATTTACATCAATGAAGTTCACGTTCCAAGATGAAGCAAACTGTAAACTCGCAGCTGAAGCGCTTGAGCGCATGGGTATTGAAGATTGCAACAAAGAAGCTCATATCGACTTCTCTGAACCAACGCTATCAAAACTAATGCACCTTAAAGGTACTGGCGAGATCACCTTAGCGCACATAGATGAGTACGTAGGCATGTACCGCGCCCCGTCTTTTGAATATGTGATGCTATTGGATGCAGCTTCACCTCAGTCGTTCCCTCCATACAACGAAATTATCCAATTTGGAGTTACTTCGCGTTCGAGGCTAGAGCAAACCCATGCGACTCTGTTTGTTGATGCAGAATGCAATGATGAACTCGTCTCTTTCTGGAAAGACCTTCGCTTTCCGATGCATGGTTCAAAATTAATGAATTAGGACAAAGAACAATATGTTTGATAATGATGCAGATCTAACGCTATACAACAAGGTAAAAGAATTTCTAGGCAAGACATCTCTTGCGACCGTGCGTCCGTTAAAGAACTACCCAAGAAACGGAAAGCATCTTGAAATCGTCATTGTCGGGACAGGGCTAACCATCAAGTATGGACTCGACACCTTTTGGTTTGAGGATTACACCGACCACACAAAACAAAATTATTGGTACGTGGACTACAACAAAACCATGTACATTGAAAAACACTTCTCTTGCTTCTCTAAGGCTATCGAGGAGGCGTTAGAAAAGCGCAAGTTTGAAATCGATCAAGAACGTAACCACATCCAGAATGTCTCTGAGGCATTCGTCAAATAAAACTCATTTAATTATTAACTTGTTGTTGCAATGCCAAGTGATTGTGGTATTATATCTCTCGTGGTCAGGGAGGTGGTCTCCCTGATTGTTAGAGCTGGTGGCTCTAACTTCAAATAAAGGTTAGGTATTACCATGAACAAGCAAATAGATTCACTTCAAGATAACATTTTAAAACTCAACACCCACATGAATGCCCGTGCTGAACGCAGCTTCGAAGTTACATGTGCACTTGGGACAAAAGGCGTTACTGCCCTGAACGCGTTGTTCATGACTTCATGTGATTTTAACTCCGGCAAGGTTGGTGCTGAGGCACTTACAGCCAAGGCAAAAAAATTCGCTGAGTTCATCACACAAAACCCAGCTAAAAAAGTAGGTGTAGAAAAAAGCCTAACAAAGACTGGTATTACCTACCTGAATCGAATTGTCAGACTTTCTTCAGAGCTTTCTTAGTTCAGGCAACCGATACTTTTGTATAACTAAAACGAGGCAACTCCCTCTTAAGTTGCTGATTAAATAGCTTTATCAAACTGGTGGTAAAAATGGCATATAAGTGTGAATGTGGCAAAGATCTAATTGATTATTCTGGTGAGGGCGAGAGCAGCTCTCAGTTCATCGATACTGTTCACAACTCGTTCATCTGTGAAGATGGTGATTGCGGTAAGAGATATAGCATTGAATTTCATTCTATTTGCGAAAGCAAATGTGAATGTGGTTGTGAGTTGGAACTGGATGACGACAACACTGATGGAAATATTGCTTCTGACTGCGTTAATTTGCCTGCCATCTGTCATGATTGTGGTAATGAAGAGAACATCGAATACCACCCTATTTCAATCAACAGAGAAGACGACAACTAAGGTAAAGCAACCTTAACACTAAACAATGCAGGGACACTGCGCGAACTTACACAGGTGATACAATGAATAAAGATAACAGCTTAATTTTAGTAGATGAAAGTGCAGTCCCTTCGGCGATGGGCGATGAATCCTTGTTTCTGAACGGTAATAAAATCGCAAGCTACTCATCTGTAGGAGAAGAAATCTACAAAATCAAAGAAAGCCTAGCGCAAAGTTGTGATTGTGAACCTGTTGAGTTCATTGTAGACCTAAAAGAGTTTTCAGGCTTCCTTGCAGCCAAAAATAATCTAACAGATGCTCACCAGAAGATTTTAGAAGAGCATTCTGATAGCGATAAACTAAAAGATCTGCTAGATGAGTTTTGCCACGGCTACACAAACTCGGATTTATTGGACTTTGTTAACAAGGTGCCGCACAAACCGTTAGTTATCGGTATCAATGTTGAGGAAGGTCATCATGGGTGGGAGTGCGTGAACTGCAAATACGAATGGAGTTCCGTTCTCGGTGATGACCAAGTGCCAGAAGTTTGTCCGCACTGCTTTCCTGAATGGAGCGCTCTAAGCGTCACAGTTAAATTTTCTCAAGAGAACGCGCACATTCATAGCTTTCAAACAACAATGGACTCTATCGGGCTTCAGGAGCTTGTAGATGCTGCCTTATCAAGTGAATTCTTGGTTGAACACGTGAAACTTGATTACACCATTTACATTAACACAAATAATGGAAGCGAACTTATTGCTTGCAATGGTTCAATTCACCCAGCTATGTTCAGCAGCCACTTTTGTTAATGCCTTAGCAGCGCTCACAAAACAAGGACAGCCTCAGTGCTGTCCTTTTTTATTGTTTTGTGTAAATTCTGAGCGAACAAATAATAACTGCAAGTTTGGTGTTGCAATGCCAAGTGTTTGTGGTATTATATCTCTCGTGGTCAGGGAGGTGGTCTCCCAGACTAAATCGGGTTGGTAACCCACCATTTACAGGTTAAGGAACAAAATTATGTATCTAGTTGAGCTAACACTTATTGAAGAAGATTTTGATAACAACGCTGAACTTTCACTTCCAGTAATGTTGACTGACGATCAAGAAAAAGCCATTAAAATGGCAAACAAAAAATTCGAGGAACAAAAGGTCAAGCCTGAGTCATTTGACACTAAAGGCTTTCGTCTACCAGACGAGATTCATATCAGCGTCCATAAAATCACCCCTGATGTAGATGTACACGAGAACAAAGAACACCATGAACTCGCTTACGAACTGAAATGGGATGTAGTACGTAAAGCGATGATTACTGACTAATAGATCACCTTATTTCAGAGGAGGAAAGTCTCCTCTCCTTTTTGCAACGAATCTTATAAGGATTTGATATGAAGTGCCTTGAACTTGACCATTATCAACTAGCTCAACTTATCAATGCTGGCAAAACAGCGCTAGCTAACAAACTAAAGTATCTCGCAGCCATCGAGTTTTTGTCTGCAAATCTGTCCGCAGAACAAAGCGAATATGTCTTTGAGAAGTCACCTATTGTTTTTGATAAGAAGCTCTCTTCAGAGCTGCCTATGGCAAACGATCTACTCCAATCTCTCAATGAACAAAACATCAATCCGGACAGCTTGATTATCATCGACATCGAGCTTAACAAGCTGATGTCTAAAAGAGCCTCCGAATCGCTCCCTGATGAGGTTTATCGTGAGTTTATTTCGAGCCACCAGCTAGAACTCATGTTGCTTAAGTGTGAAGACGCCAAAGACTGCGAGACTCCTTTTATGAGCAGCCTTGAGCTTGATGACTACCAGTTAGTTCAATTAATCAACTCTGGCAAGACAGCGCTTGTAGATAAGCTACAGTACCTTGCGGCCATCGAGTTTTTGTCTGCAAATATCTCTGTAGAACAGCGTAAAAATGTCTTTGAGAAGTCACCTATTGTTTTTGATAAGAAGATCGCCTCAGAACTACCCGTAGCTACCGACTTACTCCAAGCTCTCAATGAGCAAAACATTAATCCGGATGGCTTGATTATCATCGATACCGAGCTTAACAAGCAGATGTCTAAAAGAGCCTCTGAATCCCTCCCTGATGATGTTTATCGTGAGTTTATTTCGAGTCACCAGCTAAACCTGATGCCATTGTAGTTTTAATGAAGGCGCGACAAGCTAGTTATTAATCAAGCATGTAGCGCTTATCGAAGAAAAATAACTGCTATTGGTGTTGCATTGCCAAGTTATTGTGGTATTATGCCTCTTGTCGACAGAGAGGTGGTTCTCTCTGTTGCAGAGTCTGGTTGGTAACCTCTCTGTTAATTTTACAGGTATAGGAATAAAAGCAATGGCAAATGAAATTAACTCTCTATTCTCACTTCTAATTAATGTTGAAGAGCACATCAAAGAACGCCCATCTTCAAGCTTCAATGGCGTTCCTGATCAGAGCTTTTTGAGAAATATTAAATTGGTCAAAGCTGGCTTCCTTCACTTCCATGAAAAATTAACTTTCTCTAATGTTGAGACTAAAGCGTTAAATGACTTCAAACTAGTTGAGTTGCTAAATTCCTGCGTCAGAAGTGCAGATTACGCTTTCAATACAGCACAAGAAGTTGAGAGAGCACAGAACAAACTTGACAACACTAACCCTCAGAACAAAGAAGAGTATGATGAAGCGTACAAGTTGTACAACAAGGTTGATGATGAAAAATCCATCGCATTAAATCTTTTTGAAGAATCATTCGATAAGCTAAAATCTACTCTCGACAGCATGATCGTCCATCTTCGGGGCAATCAGACAATGGATTGTGAAAAGGACAACCAACCAACCACTATTGCTTCCACAGAAAAGGAAGCCTCTGATTATGTCATCGGTGTTTTTATTGTCATGCTTTTAAACAACGGTGAGTTAGTGAATAAATTCGATAAAGTCCTTCAAGGTGACCTAGAACGTGTTGCTGTTGGGGAATGTGTTTTGAGCAACGCACGGTGGGTGAATGTTTTAAACCTTAAAGGTGAGGTACTACACCACCACATTGCGGAATGCTAATTCCAATTACAAACAATCCTAACTGAGAGCTCAAAACGGGCTCTCGAATTCAGAACTTTTGGAGCAAAACATGTCTTACTTTCTAGTAACAGCACCATTGAACCTACGTACTATTGTTAATGGTCTTCCAAGCAACAAAGAAGTGGTGTTCGACCCTAATTCAATTCCAGATCGTAAAGTAATGATCACCATTCGAGAGAATTGCGAGTATAACAATCGCAAAGATGAGCATGGCGAAACTTGCTACATGCAGAAATTAAACTTGTCGGCTAATCCTTTTTACTCGAATAGCTATTATTGGGTTTCACAAAGTGAGCTTGATTCTAATGAAGGCTTACTAGAATTCCCTCAAATTGACCATACAAAGCAATACAAGGTGCTTAAAGACGTCAAAGGTCGCGATAACTGCTATAACCGACCTTCTGGCGTTAAAATCAAGAAAGGTGACGTTATTCAGCTTTCTAGTGAGTTTTGCACAAGCCGTGGTGATCACTTTTTTACCATTGTGGGCAATGAGCTAAACGAAAAAATTGCTAGTCGAGAACTAATGTACTCTCCAGCTCCAAACAGCAAATCTTACTACAATCCTCTGTTGCTTCAGCCTATTGACTAAAACACGGAGGAACCAATGAAGAGTGTTAGTCTAGAAAGAAATACGATCCCAGCAAACAAAACAGCCTTAAAAGTTATCCAACGAAGTTCGATAGACGATCGGTTTGACACAAAAAAGTCTGAAGGTGCGTCCAGAGAGCTTTATTGGGAACACCCTAAGCCACATGTAAGCTTAGCTTGCAACGAAACCTGTCTTACAGGCACTAAATTTGGTCGGTTTACTGTGGTTGGCAAGTTGGTCAACAAAAGATGGCAAGTCAGATGCTCATGTGGAAACTACTCCGCAAGAAAGTCAAAGGCGATTCGAAATCCTAGCAATAACAACGACTGCTGTGAGGTTTGTCGTGAGTTGTTATACCTGAGGCGTAATGAAGCCCATAGAAGGGGTCACTTGGATGTGACTTGGAATGACCTTTAAGAAAAGATAGCCAAAAAAATGATAATTTATCCACTTGGTATTGCAATGCCAAGTGGTTGTGGTATTATATCTCTCGACTTAAGAAGATAGGCTTCTTAAGCATAGGGGTGGTTCCCCAAAATTATCACAGGTTAAGTAAATGAACACACATACTTTATCAAAGACTGATGCTCAAAACCTTATTGACCAAGGACGCGTCGCTATCGTTATTGCAAAAGAGTTCAATTCCGCTCTTGAGCACATCAAGGTAAGACTTGAAGATCATCAATTCCCTACCGTAGACCCTGTCATCACTTCAGAAACTCTA
This sequence comes from Vibrio sp. D431a, assembly GCF_030248655.1. NCBI lineage: Bacteria > Pseudomonadati > Pseudomonadota > Gammaproteobacteria > Vibrionales > Vibrionaceae > Vibrio > Vibrio sp. D431a. Next base: position 28,465 of record NZ_JAHGAP010000025.1, read on the forward strand.
AAGGAGTTGGTCTTTGGTATTGAAGCTGTTTTGAGTTTAAAAGCCAAGATTGGTTCCCATGTAGAACTACTCCTAATCGACAAGTTGCTTCACGAAGAATTCGTTAAGCTTGTTAAGTGCGAAATGTACGACTTCGAATACGAGTATTTAGAAAAAAACTATTCATACAAACTTGTCCCACTAAAGCCTTTCTGTAATGGTCTGAAACAAGTTCATAAAAAGCTTGAAGGCTTAAAAATCAGAGAGAGCTTCTTTATTAACCCACTGGCTGACGGTAAAGCATTTCTTGAAGAGAAGCATAAGCAAAAACTCTATGAGTTTGAGGTTGGCTCTATCAAATACTTTGCCATGGAACACCAAGGAACTTTCAGCTGTGAAACGGTTCAACGCACATTTACCTTCTTTGTAAAAGATGGAAACACTATCCACAGTGCCGAGCTAATGCTTTACTTATGGGAATGGCAGTTCATCGTTTTTGGTGCTGATGCTGTCAACAAACATGGCTACTTTGCACTCAAAGGTTTCAACGACCGCCGTAAATTCCTTTACGTTACTAGTGAAACCATGGCTGAATACTTGGAACCCGTTGAAGACGAACTCAAAGAAGACATCGCAGAAGGCTTGCTCTTGAATTCTAACTTTAGTTATCAAGAGGAACTTAAGAAGCGACAAGATGCAGTCGAGAAAGAGTTCATCGAGGTCACAATCAATCATAGCGGTGTGTGGAGCAACGCAGTCGACACCGACTAAGTCCAACCTACTTAAAGAGCTCAGGGAGCGTCCTGAGCTCAACCCTCACCCAACATCAGAAAAGAAAAGAATGAAACCAGTTAATCTATCCGGCACAAAATTCCTGAACCTTGTCGACTCAGGAAAGCTAGTTGTTGTGAACGAGCAGTCATACGATCGCTACGTTCAAGAATTGATAAGAGACTTTCCTTCGCTTAACGGCTTTTCCGCCTTAAATCTTCCTACAACATATACATCTGACTTTATCTTTACCATGCGAGATGAATCACGTCTATTTACTCTACTGGCAAAACTACCAATCCCCTTTGAGGATATGTTGTTCATCAACTCTGAAGAGTTGAGCCGCCTTAATGAGAGCGTCACCGATCTTTATGGACTCACAAGTAAATCAGCTGAACAGTTAATACATTACTTTATCAAACCATTCTCTTACGACTTGAGTCCAGTACATGCAGCTCTCTCGCTTCTTAAGATTAAAGGCTCATATCATATTCATCCGAGAGTTGAAGCAGAGGTATTATTTGCATCTCATTTCTCACAGGAACTACATCTACTTGAGGTTGATGATGTTAACTACCTATTTGTAACTCCTGAGAACTTCGCACCTCACGACTCAAAGACAGCTATCAAGGTACTCGTCAACGACCACAATATCTGGCACCTTTCATTGGTAAACCTTTATGAATGGGAGTGGTTGTTCTTAATTCATGGTGCAGATGCAGTGAACAAAAAAAGCTACTACGAGTACTCTTCAGGGGCAGATGACGAGGAGCGAATGTTCTTTACTGAAGAGACAAAGGCACTCCACATTGAGTATACCAGAAGTAAGTTTAGTGACCCGATTGCCTATGACCCTGACTTCTTTGATGAAGAAGATGTCAAAGTGGCAGTTGCACAAGAGGAAGCAAAATTTAAGCCTGCAAAAATCAACCATAGTGGCTTTTGGATTGTTGCCCAAAGTTAGCACGCAAGACCCAGTTTTTACTGGGTCTTATTCTTTGGGTCGGAAGGCGTAGGGACAATACGAACGCTCACAAAACAAAGGAAGCCTAAGCGCCTTACTTTATTATGTTGTGTGAATTCTAACCAAATGAATTTTATTTACAGGGTTGGCGTTGCAATGCCAAGTGGTTGTGGTATTATATATCTCGTGGTTAGGGAGGCGGTCTCACAGACCAAATCGGGTTGCTAACCTCATCATTTACAGGTTAGGGGATAAAATATAATTACGGTGAGTTCGTAGCTCACGGTCACTATAAAGGGAAATTTAGAATGACCCATCACAAGAAACCAAACCTGAAGCAACGAACCACGGACTTAGAACGGAAAAGTGAAGTAACTATGAATCATCCAAAAACGTGCTTTGGAGTTAGCCGCCACAATGTGATTATTCCACTCAAACTAACCAATGTTAAAGACTTCAAAGATGGTTGTTTTGAGTACACATTTGAAATAAATCATCCAAAGCCATCTGAGTACATGAAAGCTCACCACCGAGCTGATTTTGAAACACAGTTCATCAGTGAAGATCGACCGTTGTGTGATAAATACACGAAATTCAGACTAACACTTGAAGAAGCCAAGCAATTAGCGACTAATTCGCTTAGAGAAGATAGAGCATCAGCGATGCGAGAAGTTAACCGAATTGATAAGCAGCTTGCTGAAATCGACTCTTCTATCGCAGAGCTTGAAGCGGCTATCAATCTAGAAAACCACTAACGTAAAGAAAGCAATGAAGGAAAGTCAGCATGTCTACTAGCGCAACAATCAGATTACCACACACTCAACAGGTACTTGTTCAAACAGACGGAATGCCAACGCACATTCTTCCAGTGCTGGCAAAAATCTATAAGGATGGAAATGTTAGTGCTGATGGCTTTATTCAGGAATATCTAAATACCTACTCCGACCAAGTTCGTGATGGTGTGAGAGAACGTATTACCACAGATATTCATTCATACCTCGATCATGGTGGTGATTGGGAGTATGACATTGATCTTTCAGGTCAACTGACAGTGAGTTGTTATGAGTTATGGGTCGATAGATGTGAAGGTGTATCACCTTACATCTACATCGATAGACTCATGGATGAATACAAACAAGAGAACAAGGAAATAATCTCTCTCAGCATTCAACAACTGTCCAATAGTGGTGTCACATTGGTTTTTGAGTCTAACCGCTAATCTAACGGAAAGATTAACTACGGTTAAGACATGGCATCACTAATTCCAAAATTTCAGATAATGGGATGAATTTTAAGCAAGTAGTAAAAATATAACCACTTGGTGTTGCAATGCCAAGTGGTTATGGTATTATATCTCTCGTGGTCAGGGAGGTGGTCTTCTTGACAAGTCTGGGATGGTAACCCAGTGAATCCAAACAGGTTAAGGAAAAATTTTATGTTCCATACAGTATTCAAACGCGAGAACGGTGACCAAGTAAGAGTAACCATTAGCATTTCAGGCATAACCGCATCACACTACTTAGAGTTAAAGCCAAAAGGTGCTCGTGAATGGCGTAAATTGTTCTCCACAAACGACTCTGAACTTCGTGAGCTAAAAATGCCAGACCGATTTGTACTTGCTGAGAAGCGCACAATGGAGCTCATCACAGAAGATGAACTAAACCTAGCACGCAAGAACGCTGCGGACGCGATGGCTAAAGCTGTAATTGCACATAGCACTTGCACTTTCATCTAAAGGCATTGCCGCCTACAATGGCGGCATTACCCCAAAGGCATATTTCCAACATCCACCAGCATCAAAGATACAGACGATGAACTTTATCCCAATAGAAACAAAGAGCGTACACAATCCAAAAGGCGGAGAAGCGCAACCACCATTTGTCTCTGTAGCCCTTCATACTTTTACACTGAACAATAACGCTATAATTGAGCTAAGTAAGGTGTGGGGAGGAATGGATTTCTCACTTCAGATCTTTGTATCAGAGTGCGGTGATTATGTAGCCTTTGGCGCTCGAAAACCAAAGCGACCGATTACTGGCTTCCCGAAATCAATATCATCCAAGGAAGCAAAAACGCGTTTAAATTTCAATTCAGTTGGGCGCTCAAGAGTTAACCTTGAACTCAAAGATGGTATGTTAGTTGGTAAGGTGAACTAACCCATATCACTAAGCTTACCGCTATTAGAAACAACCCGACTGATCAGCTAGGTACATCCCATGGCATTAAAGACTCAACTATTTGAAATAAACAACACCAAAGAGATTCAAAAGAGAGCAAAGCTAAACATTTCATTCTCTATCACTCGCAAAGACGTATTCGAAATCATTGGTAAGGACGTCATTCTTGACTCCGATCCGGACATTGATGAATCTAACGGTTACGACCATGCCATTGAAAACATCGAGCGATACTGGAACACCAAGAAAGCTGTAGAGACATCTATTCGTAAAGCACTCTGGTGGAACGGAATGAACCACTCGGTGGATGAGGACACTCTTACCGAAGAACAAATCCGTACTCATCGCCCAATGACTACCAAACTAATCGATGATTGTATTAATAAATACCTTCCAGAACTGAATGTCACAGAAAAAGATGAAGAGATTTACCAGAAGTGGCTATCAAAGAAGTAACGCCATTTAAGCAAAAGCCCCCTACACGCGAACAGGGGGCTTTTTGTATGTCAGTCTAAGGGAAAGCTCAAGCTAAGCCTTAACTCCCCTCTATGTCTTCTTGAGGTAGGTCTATGTGGATGACCTTATCCTTTAAAGAAGTCTCGTTTGATGATAGGTCTTTACCCTGCATATCCAGAGTGTCAGTTTTAGTCTCACCTGTTTCAACTGGTAGTGAAAATGCATACTTCAATTCGAAGTTTAAGGAGCGTTGTCCTGTCATTCCTAATTTCCTTCTTCTAATTACTGCTTAAAGATAAAAGTAACCCAGTTGCTCAATATGACGTTGTGCATCACTAATACACTCAATACGCTGAGTCTTACCTCTAAACGTCATAGCGTAACTACCATCAAAGTTCTTACCTAACATTAGATTAGGCATTCCTGCATCTAAGAACATAGGGTCTTCTAGAATCCCATCAAGAGTCTTTTCACAATTATCGAGCACATCAACAGAGACCTCCCCTTTCCTACCGTGAGCGGCTACTACAACTCCATCAAAGAACGGTTCCTTGTGAGTCTCAGACTCATTAATCATCAAAGCAAACTCAACCACTTCCTCTTCTGTAAATGGCACTGCAAGCTGAGATGCGTCAACTCTAGGCGTAGGAGTACCAAAGTAACCTTCTTGGTGAAGCTCATAAAACCTTTTCTGGTTTGGTCTTACTTTAAGGCGTCTCCTTAGCCCTGCGTTTAAGGAATCGAAACTAGGAACCAAATGACTCCCTTTCAAAAACTCAGCCATCTCAGAGAAGTCAGCAAAGCCCTTCTTATAGGCATTAACATCCATCCCCAAGCGATCTAAGACTTTGTAAAAGTCGAACTCAATGTAGTTCCGAGCAATACCGTAATTCTCTACATCAGTTTTAAAGTAAAGCCCATCTTCACCAAGGACTAACCCAGACGCTTTTGCATAGAAGCCAAGTATGTTACCCAAGTCGTTGAAGCTAAAATACTCCTTCGCAAAATGAGCGTACTTCGAGTTAACGAAATTGAAATCCACTTGGAGCTCACCAAACAACGCAGAAATGATGCAACCTGAGTCTACGAACAATAGTTCTTTAATCTTTAGAATTGACCGCAACTTCTCACGAACACCATTGTCATCGACAACAATGATATCTAGATCACCATGCGTTTCTTTATTGGTCAGGTCTTTAGGAAATAAAAACTTCAACTGAGCGAACATCGGGTCAGATAGGATTGATTCTTTTGCTGCCTCGACTTCACTAGTGGTGTGGCGACGAGCGCCTTGTTTTTCGAATAAGGAACCACCCATAATTGGCTAAACCTGTGTAAGTAATTGTTTTGTTGATAATACCACAGCTTGACGCTCCTTCCGTGGGGGACAGCAAGATATTTGGTGCTGGTGGATGTTTTCATGGTGGCTCCAAGAACCACCACTGAGGCACTAGTTTGCTCTTACCGATGTACCATAATCAAAAGTCCCTGCTTTTAATGCCTTCCGATTATTCTCGCCGAAGTCTTCAGGGATCTCGCTAACGTAATACAAATTAGCGCAACATAGGCAGATGGGATTGTTTGTTTCAATGTGCCAAAGATTTGTTTTGCTTGTACAAAAGACGCACTCCTCAACGGCATAAACACCTGCTAATGCCATTTCATCGCGTTCTTTTTTACACTCTGTCCATAGCGGGATTGGCTTCTTCTTTGCCTTTGCCATCAACACATCGATCTCTTCAATACGATTGTTAATTCGCTCGATTTCGGGACAAAGAAGCTTCTCAATCAAACTCTTTGAAGTAAACCCAGACAATTGTACACCGTCTGTTTCACCGCCTTTATGCTTGATTGACAGATTTAACGATGCTTTTCCATTCTTGATGCCATCAACTTGCTTAGAAAGGTGCGTAAGCTCCTTTGCAAGCTCAATCCGTTCGTCTCTTGCTTTGATCCAATCTTTCTTATTCATTTCACACCTCAAGACAAAAACATAGGATGAACTTTAGTGAAGTTAGACGGGTCAATGGGGATACGTTCTGCCATCTTTGCGTGCCCCTTTCTGCATAGATTCTTGCAGAAATAACCGTAAGAGTTCACCTCGTACACGTACATATTTACAGAACGCGAACTAGCTAAATCTTCAACCATGGTGACGCCGTCATCTGCCAAAGCCTCGCAAGGAAATGCCAATAGAAACATAGAAGATAAATTGTCCCACGCCTCGTCAATAGAGGAAAACTCCCCCTCAAAGCCGCCACGGAGCAAATTACCCATGGAATATCTTTTCATCTCCATTATGAGCTTGCCTTAGTTGGAATTGAACATAATGCCTTAATCGCTGATTGTTGTCCGTCAGCAATAGCATCAAAAAAGGCAAAGCCCTTTGTGGCAACTGCGGATTCACGTTTAATGCCATTCTCTACCACAGAAAAACTAAAGCTGATCTTGTTGTTTTCAATATCGAGATCATACAAAAAGACATCAACTACACAATCATTAGAGAAAACACCTTGAAGTGTTTTAGTGACATACTTTGAAATCTCTTGGGCAGCTTGTTTTATGTGTGTTTCAATAACGGTTGACATATTAACTCCTTAACCTGTGTTAGGCGGCAATTATACCTAAGCTAATGGCTCAATCAAATGTTTCCAGAAACATCCAAGAAAGAGTCCTTATTGGCAGATAAAGGCGTAAAACGTAATTTCAATTACCGTTTGCACGATTGAGACTAGATCTTATCGCTCTCGAACCTTACCCGTTCCCTTACACCACGAACAAGCATGACCGCAGTAGTAGCGTCCACCGCTGCAAGACGGGCACTGTTTTAATTTATTTCCGTGAACATATTTGAAATAGAACTCCGTCCTTGCCTTTTTTCGCTCTCGAAACCCTAAGGCGTGATCCCCATAATGCACCGGAACCTGAAATAAAGATAAATCATCGTGATAAAAGCCGTTTTCAGTCATTCTATTTATCCAAGTTAACCTATGTGTTGCATACATTATCGGACACATCTAATAACGTCAATGTTGTTTTTTAAAACAATTGATTGGTAGATTGGCTGCAACTCATGATACAATGAGCCTTTGTGTTCTACACCGAGAATAACCATGTACAAAACACCCCCTAGTCATCTTGGTATACTTAAATTTATTACCGTCACCAATAAGAGTGACGATAGATTTATGTTGATCTTTAATTCTCTTTACCAACATAAAGCAATTTCAGAATTGCTACCGAATTGCACAGTTATTGCGGCAGGGAGAATTGACATTGAAGATGATGGAACGCTTTACCCAACAGGTTATTCGACAACGTTAAGGATTGGCTCTAAAGGCTCATACGAGGTCAAAAGCGCTAACAACACTCACTCAGGTGTATTTGCAACACAAGGGAACTTGGCATTCCTCACTGACAACCCAAAAGCCCTTACTGAGGCTCTTGAGTCCAAAGTTAGCGAGTGCTCAATCGAAATCCCAGATAAGTTCACGGTATCGGTATCTGCCCATGAGCAGGATTTAGCGGAATCCATTTTGTATTCACTGAACCGCCTTTTCTAAGAGCGTAAACATAACTCAAAACCTACTTCTAAGGAGTCACATCATGGCAGCTATTAAAATGCTTGAAAAAAAAGTTCACGAAGGAACGGAGATTTATATTCAAGGCAAAGACAACGCCCGTAATCGAGGTGGCATAACACCATTGCGAAAAATCTTTGTCAAAAAAGTGAACCCTAAAACAGTAATTCTTGTTGATAATGAGGGCAAAGAATTAAAGCTTAGCCACACAGGTCAAGGCGGTGCTAACTTCAACTACGCGATGTACGCTTCACTTGAGGACTTCAAGGCTCATCTCTGTCGTAAGTTAATTCAAGACAAGTTTGATTTCTACAACCGTGACAAAGTATCTACTGAAACTGTTTTGAAAATCGCAGAGCTACTAGAGATTGACTTAAACATCACAGAGTACGTCAAGGACATTTAAGCCAAACATATCGAAAGGATGGTGCCAACGCCATCCTTTCAACATCACTCCCACAGCTTACCCTCCCACCTACCCTTTTAAAATTAAAGTGGTTTATTGTTTTTAAAAACACTTGACTTGCATTTTGTGGCATTTATACTACACGTAACTTCTGGCTGACAACGCTTAGTTCGTTGATTGGTTGGTCGCCAAGGTGAATGTGAGCCTTGTTTTGTCTCACACTACTTATTTCTGTAGTGCGGCGAAATCACTTAATAAACACAACATCAATCAAATATTAGTCTCTTTAACAGTGACTAGATTGAAGTGGAACGAGACAGACACAAACAAAGATAATCTAGTTACTGCACATATAGGATTAATATTAATGTCTAAGCTAACCCTTAATATCTCTAAAGCTGAATTCGAAAACCGCCTTGTTAACGTTCTAGAAAAAGCTGTTGGCTCAACGCTTACAAAGAAGCGCAGCAGCATTCTAAATGACGCGATGGTAACGCTTCTACACGGTAAACGTGAAGACGGCAAACACGAACACAACCTTGATCAGTTCTGGTCTAACGAACAAACCCAATCAACCTCTGCTAACACTTGGGTAGTTACCGAGAATTACTTCCACGAAGATGGTTATGACAACGACAGCTCAACATTCACCGCTGAAAGCGAAGAGGCTGCTAAACGCCAACTTTTCAGTACCGTGTGTAGCTATATTGCCGAGAACATTCCTTACGTTGTCGAAATGGCAATCCTACTTGAGCAGTTAAGTGAATCTGGCTCTGACTATGGTTTGCGCTTCCTTGAAGAAACCGATATGACAGCCGCTGAATGCGCAGAAAGTGATGTAGCAGAGTTTCTTTTGTACGCCTGCAATGAAGATCTTGAAACGCATGAAGTTGTGTTTGATTACCTTGTAAATCTGATCTGCATCGAAGGTAGCCACACAATCACTGAAATCGAAGCGCCAGTCGAGGTTAAATCAGAACCTGTAACTCAAGAGCCATCTTTCATTACGATTCATACCATCATCGAAACCCACAAGGCTGAGAGCGAAGATGGGGACAGTGACGATGTTTCTGTTAGTTCAACAATCAACGAAAAGAAGCACGACAGTGAATTGCTATGCCTTTTCCGTAAACACGTTGACGAAGAATCCGCCTTGTCTTTTGATGATTTAATCGACAATAACATCACGCAAGAGGTTATTGCCGATATGGACGCTGACGAAGACGAGATCCGCAAAAAGTCATATGATGATGTGGTCGAATGGTTGTGCGAAAACGGACGCCCTAACATGTTGATTGAAATCATCCCTGATGCAACCTATGGGATGGTTAGCATTGAGGTTCGTTACGAACAAGAAGCCCTATAAAAGCAAGCTAAACATGACCACCATCGATTATCGCTGGTGGTTTTTTTTAAATAATTCACAATTGGTGTTGCAATACCAAGTGGGTGTGGTATTATATCTCTCGTGGTCAGGGAGGTGTTCTCCCGACTAAATCGGGTTGGTTACCCATCATTCTACAGGTTAAGGAGATTCACCATGAAAACTGAACATCTAGGTAACATTAAAAGCTTTACAGACTACGCATGTGGGACTGTTGGTTGCTCCTACCCTCTACCAATTGTGGCTAACTCTATTATTGAATTGGCGGCTTTTGAAGCATCTGATAATGGTGCGGAGTTTGTGAGTTTACACCTAGGCAATAAATACCACAGCGGCGCTGCTCCTGAGAACATGAAGTACATCCCTGCTTCAATTGGAGAGCTTTTAGAAGATGGCTTTTCGACTACAACAGGTCAAATGAACCGCTCTCAGGTTACCACAGGTGAAGTTCGTTTTTCTGCTACAAAAAGCTGTAGTTATACGAAAATTTTCGAAGAGTCAGCTCCTACAGTCACAGAGCTTATTCTCAAACTTGTTGCTCGTGATGTTAAAGGCACACTAAGCATCAACTTCCACAACTACCCTAATGGTCTTCGCTGTCACAGCGAATCGGTTCGCAAATTCGATATTTGTCTTTAATTTTGAAATTTAGGCTGCCTCACCGCAGCCTAAAACTTTTTTGCAGAGTTTCGTTAGCCAAGGAGATTAACGTGTCCAGTGTTCAATCATTCACAGTAGACGGTGAAACAGTAAGTGTAGGTGACGTTCTCTACGCGCCGTATGTTATTTCTCGAAGAGTTATCGCAATCAAGATTGATTCAATAAGAGCTGTGAGCAATGAAGAAGCCATTGCAGGGATTTCATTAGCGAACGCGAACCCAACGCCTTCTGACATCGCTATGTTTAAGCTCAAGAAGGGTCAATCTCTTGTGTTAAACAAAAATAAACCACTCAAAAACAGTTCGCTTTATTTGAACTACGAAGATGCTAAGCAAATGCACCTCGATGAAATGGTTGCTCGACACAAAACTGTCTTGGATATAAAAGCTGAATTAGAAGTTGAGATCCGTAACTTAACTAACAACGTGCCTCCAGACTCTTGGTGCATCACGCTTAATTGTGGCTCTATCGTCCCTCTAGTCGTGATTGAAGAAGAAACCTTAAGTGAAATGGAGTCGAAGCGTTCAGACTTGGAATCAAGCAACCTGATCGCCTACTGCACACCAAACAGCCCACTCGTATTCATTAAGAATAAGCTGAGTAAGAAAATCACTTTTCTTGTTCGAGATAAACTAACCGACTGCCTTTTGTTATGTGAGACGGCTAATGAGATTGCTGAGATCCTAAACAAGTTTATGTTGCCAAGCGCATGGGATCTGATTGTAAATGCCTTTGGCGATGAAGCTGACGAAGTATTCTTGTCAGATAATAAAATTTCTTTGGCTGAAGTTGCTAAAATGTACAACTCGATTTAAGTGTTAACGGAGCCCCTGTATGAGCGAGCAATTAGAGTTTGATTTTCAGAAAATTAACTCAATAACCTCTGAATTAAATGCAAAGCTAATCAGATTGAACAGCCACCAGCCTCAAATCCTGAAGTTATTCTGCGCGGATCGCACTCTAGCTACAGTTAATGTTGAAACAAGCGGTGTCGATGAGCTTCCAGAGTACACAGTAACAGCAGAAGACATAACGCAGTTCTGGTCTGAAATTTACACAAGCATTTGTGTTGTTCGTCACCTAATAGGCAAGTTCAAGATGGAAGAGGACGACGTTCTAGAGTCAACAAAAATCAAGAGCGTTGTTAAAACCACCTTGTTAGGAACATCAATCGTATACGCAAGGCGTATTGTAGATTCGAATGAACCTTTAGAGATCTCATTTAACAATTCTATCTTGAGCTTTGACAAAGAGGTTCAGAGCGCCATCCGCAAGATTTAGTTTAAAAATTCATGGATATACTAGGGCTGCCACGTGCAGCCCTTTTCTTTATCTAGCTTCATCAAACTGTAATTGCAATTAGACATATGCAAGTTATTTTGTGGTATTATAGCTAATGGTTATGGGCAGTAATCGCCTATGTCTACACATTAATTAGAATAACAAGGAAATCTCTTTATGAGCCATTATGATGTAAACAAACGCATCGAAGAGTCTATCACTCGAAACAAGAAAACTTGCTGGACTGTCATCATCCCTATTGCAAGTGTATTTAGTGCCATTTATCTGAAAGCTTCGCTGTCGGTCATTATTGCACCTGCGTTCATTGTGTTTTCAATCCTGTTTGTCGCGTACTCCAATCACCAGAACATGAAAAAAGCACTTTCAGTTCCTGATCTAGAAGGTCGCGCTGAAATGATGAACAAGTACACACGACTGTCCCACACGAACCTAATGACGCACGTTTTGCTATCAAGCCTATCTCTAGGCTATGTGATAACGTCTAACTCATTAGTTGAGTTCAACAAAGTAGATTTTCTAGTAGCTACAAGCATGTGTATCTTGTTCCTAGCAACACAGGTCTACCTAAGCAAGATTAACTATGTCTTCAAGAAGGCTCATGACTACACATCAAAATAGTGCAGCCCTCGAACATGATGTTGATTTAAGGCTTGCTCACGCAAAGATCAATATCGAGAGAATACGCCCTCTACTGAGTGTACCTTTAGCATCAATGGTTTTCTGGCTTTGCATTGGTACATCTTGGAGCGTTGTGGTTGCGATATCTCTAACATTCGCAGCCATGTCGACGTTGTATTTTGGTAATAAGCACCTAATTAAGCTCACACGTGAACGAGAAACGCTTCAGGAGCGCCTAGAAGATGTTGTTGTGTCTATCGATGATAATCGCACGCTCAATGTGTTAAGCGCCCTCCTAGGCTTTCTCAGCTTGTCTGTGGTTTACATGAGCCATGTCGTTTACCAAAGCGTTACGCCTATGGATTGGCTTGGGTTTGTTCTCATGTTGATCTGTACCTATGGTGTTCAAGCTCATCTCTTTTTAACTGATTTCATTTTCAACAATGCTACCGACTACCTACCTAACAAGGTTACAAATAAATGAATTACGATATTGATAGACGCCTACAGGATGCCCGTAAAAATAACGCATCTCTGCAAGGTCTTTTAATAATCCCAATCACAACTCAAGTGATTCACTTCTTTTGGGGTCAGTCTGCTGCGGTAGGAACCATCTCTTTTCTGTTTACCCTGTTCATTCTTTTTCATAACAGAGGGATAAATAAAGTTATTGAAGGCGCTATTCGAGCTAAAGACTTTAAAGAGAAGAATGACGATCTTGAGTTTATGAAGGGTAACCTACCATTAATAGCCGCTCCATTTGGTCTTCTTGCCGCTGCTTCATTTGAGGTTTTAAATGTCACAAGCGAACGCTATCAGAGCGTTACTGAGATAGATTGGATTCTCGGAATGAGTATACCGCTTACGGTTGGGATCGCAGGGGCAATCTTAGTTAAGATTGACTATGTGTTCGGAAAAAAAAGCGATTACGAAATCACGACCAGTGGCGAGTAAAGCTTAAAGACACAAAAAAGCCTTCACGAACGAAGGCTTTTATTTTTCTGTTATGCACTCATCCTAATCATTTCTACAGCGCACTTGAATCCAAGGTTTCTTTCTTTAATCCAGCTTCCATACTTCTTTGTTCCATAGCCACTTCTCTTAAGATTTTTGTTTTTTCTGTGTCTACGAAACGCTCCAAGACTTTCTTAATAAGTGGCTGTGGCTGAGAACCCATTCCATTAAGTTTTGCTATATTTGTCAAATCTTCAATTAAACTTTCCTGCAAAGTGATTGAAATCATCTGTAAGCCTAACTTATCGTCAAGGTTTTCACCGTCATTGTTTGACTTCCTTGCAAACTCTTCGTCTCTACCAAGCTTGCCAGATTCCCATGCTTCTGTTTCAGCTGTATCTTTTAAACTCATAGCGGGACTCCTCATTTTATCCAATTTTTGATTTTACCATTATGTGCATCTTGTTCCTAGCAACATAGGTCTACCTAAGCAAGGTGAATCATATACAGCTTACAATCGGGATCGCGGGGGCAATCATAATTAAGATTGACCATGCGTTCGGGAAAAAGCTATTACGAAATCACGACCGAAGGTTTTTATTTTCCCGTTATGCACTCATCCTAATCATTTCTACAGCGTGTTTAATAGCTCTTTGCGGTGAGTCTGTGTAACAGAGTTTGTAACTCTTGTTGATTTCAGGCGTCCCAGAATAAATACCTTCCTTCCTAAATGTGTCGACATAAACAATGTACTTAGCCTTGTACATACCATCGGGTAGAAGGTTTCGGTACGCATCGAACAAGCGTTCCTTGATTACATTGGATGATAAAATGTAGACCATACATTCATCCGCTTTGCCAATCATACAGAAGCCTTCGTATATGCCATCATTTGCGACCTCAACATAATCTAGCGAACCTTTTGTGCCAAAGTAATGATCGAAATATCGAGACGCTACTGGATTGTCAAAAACATCATTGAACTGATCAAGTTCAAAGTATAGGTCAGAGACGAATTCTGCCTTCTCGTATGGTGATTCTGAAGTCCCCTGTTTGCGGATGTAATCATCAAAGGTTTGCATTGACTGGAAGCCAGCACGTTTACGCAAAACATTCGTTACGAGCTCCTGACGAATCTTACCCTTAGCTCTCTCTCTCGAAACCTCAATAATATCTTGGGCAATTTCAGAGAATTTCAGTGGGGAGATCCCGTATTTGCGCTTGCTGAAAAACTCGGGGTTGTTCTTTTTCAAATAAAGATAGATACCTTGATGAATTACATCAAAACAACCCTTCAAATCATCTGCGCTATACCAAGAGCCGAGGTTTAAATCCAAACCTTTCTGGGTGAAACACACTAGATATTCACCATCCATATCGGGGATTGAGTCGGCAACGCCGTCAGGGATTAGTTCGCTCTTTCTGAATGCATGGATATCACAAGCAAGAGCCTCGCTACCTTCTAAGGTGATATAATCTTCATCATGATAAGCCAACGACTTCAGACAGTTATCTAAATCAAAAAGGTAATCAAGGTAGAATGATTTGGCAGCCTTCCCGTTGTAAAAAAGCTCTTCCAATCTCTCGCTCAAGGAGTCGAAATCTTTGAATTCATGGACAGGCAAAGAAAGCTCTTTTGAACAACCGATACAGAATGATTTGTATTCGTCTAGATTGTAAAAGTTTGCTTGCTTGGACAGTAGCATTTCAATTGTATCAAGCATCGATGCTTGATTCTTTACCCCCTTGCATTTCTCAACAATCAAGGAGGCTGTTTGGCGGAAGTTTTCTGGCAATAGAATATGTCTGGACATGCTGATAGACCCTTTTAGATTTGTTTTAAAGGCGTTCCCTAGTTGCACCTCAAACTGGAAGGTATGACCAAACTTTATGAGATATGCTGTGACAGTTGCCTACAAGTTAGGGATGGCGAGATGACGCTCACGAAACGCATTTATGACTTACATTCGATAAAACGGAGGTTAGCATGCATACCATGAAAGTCAATATCTAAAATATTGATTTTAAAGGGCTTGTTGATTGTTTTGACAGTGGGTTAGCAGCTGGTATTATGAATCTTAACTAACTCTATAACGATGTGTGGATTATGAAGAAATTAGCTGACATCAAAATTTATGGCAAACAAGCAACAGAATTAACCTACGAATCACGTGACGGTCGCATTGTCGTACATGCTTGGGGTGTTTACCCGAAGAGTAGTGTATTAGCGGGGCAGGCGTGCAAGTCCTTTCAAGACATGTTCGATACAGTCGAGGAGGCTGTAGCTGCTTACCCAGAGGCTGTCAGCAGCCACCCCATGGCACAACCAAAGAACACTTTCGGTCACCTTCCAGATGAGCAGGACAACGACTTCTTCTGCCGATGAGCCTTTTGCTAAAGGGAGGCTCCCCTCCCTCTCAAATGATTAACTTGAAGCGGCTGATAGCTTAAGGATTGTCACAGGATTATCCTTGGTATACACCTCACCAACTAAAGCAATCGCATCATCAAACTCAGTAAAAACGTGTGCCAACGAAACATCCTCATCCCAATGCTTGATAGCACCCGCTCCTGACGTGCGCGTAAAATACACCTCACGTTCATCTAGGAGCTTAGCGCTACCGTCTTCATTTTTTATCACATCGCCATCTTTATTGTGCTGAATCTTACCTTCAAGACGCTTAACGACATATAGCATTCCCTTAAAAGGAACGGGCTTTAAGTTGCACATGTGCTTATCCTTTCTGCAATTAATATTGGAATGGTACAGTCAATAAAACTCTTGTTCAATTTGTTTTTAAAAACAATTAAAGTGTGCAAATAATTAAGGTTTGCGTTGCAATGCCAAGTCTGTTCTGTATAATAAAGCCAACAAATAACACAGGTGAGTTGGTTAATATTATGGTTTCTGTGAAAGTTTCAACACTATCAGGTGCATGTCTAGACTGGGCGGTTGCCCATTGCGAAGGTTTTCCAATTTTACATGACCCAATGGGTTTTTCGAACAACTCCCCTAGTTCTACTGCATCAGGATATTGGGTTTGGGATGAAACGTGGTATGGTCGTAAATGGTTGATCGGCAGTGACGATTACAGCCCTTCAAGAACATGGAAAACCGCAGGCGTTATCATTGATCGAGAAGACATTAGCTTACTATCTCCAAGCGAAACAGATAACGAACAAGGACTTTGGACTGCAAAGCAAAAAGGAGCTCAATTCATTCAGAATGGACGCACAGCTCTTGAGTCAGCTATGCGCGTTTATGTTATGAGTGTCGTTGGCGAATCTATTGAACTACCAGAAAAACTGATCTCCGCTTAACTCACTCAAAAGTAACTCAGTGTAGGCGCTTTCCCCCACGCGCCTACAATCCCCATCTCTCTTGCTTTTACGAGAACATTTTCAATTTCATAGCTATCAAAATAGCCTGACCACTTACCATCAATGTAAATACAAATCTCCTGTACTACTCGATGGTAAGAAAATTCTACCTTTCGATTTTCAAGACTGTTAACCGCGATGTAAAGAGGGATGTAATCTTCAAACTCTTTAATCACTTCATCTTCATTTACATGCCACCAGCTAAGCATAGGGTTTGTGACACATATGTATCTACTATTTTTCCCCACCCCACGCGTACTATCAGGCAGCTCAGAAAACGTATTTAGTCTCGCTTCTTCAAACTCTTTGCTTTGAAGGTTTATCATCAAATAGAAAGCCTCTCTGTTGTTTCTTATTAAATACAATATTAATGACATTCCTTGCCACTTGGTATTGCAATGCCAAGTGGTTGTGGTATTATATCTCTCGTGGTCAAGGGGTGGTTTCCCATATGACCTTTTGAGTTGAAGTTGGTAACTTTGACTATTCGATTATCAGGTTAAGAGGCTATTATGAGCAATAACACTCCAAAAGAACTAGTTAGCGTAGAAGAGCACAGCATTGAAACCCCAAATGATTGCGGTGAGCTTGCGATGGAAACTCTAGCGCTTATGTCTCAATACTACATTTGTGTTCGCCGAATCCCTCTAAAAGTAGTAAGCAAATGGCGCATCTCCAACGATCGTCAATGGGAAGCTCCTCTTAAAGAAAACTGCGAGCGTATTGAAGAGGACGGCCAACGCTACCTTCTTGAAACAAAGTACCCTAAAAATGGCGGCATGTGGATGGCTAAACAGGAAACTGGCTCTGGTAGCATGATGTCATGGAGCACCCGACACGACAACCTTTCAGACACAGTTCACGAAGCCGTAGCAAAAGCGGTCGCGGCGTCCACTCTTTAAATCATTGCGGGGTTCATACCCCGCTTAACCCAACGGGAATAAAATATGGCTTTAATGCATATTATCTGTACTTGTGGGCGTGATGAACACGTATCTGAAAGCGAAGCTGAAAAACTGGATTGGCAAGAAGACGGCTCATTGCGATGCAAATGCCGCCGCACGATCCCTTACAAAGGTCATCGCCCTTTGCGTTCTTGTGGGGTTAGTTGGGTTGAATCGAAAGAAATTGAGCAACAGGATTAGTTTAATATGGAACGTCCGACACCCAAGCGCTTTTTTGACTCACTCACTCTCAACTGCTTTAGTGGCTTGATTAACATACCGATGCTATTCGGGGTCTTATTCCTTGCAGGCTACGGCTCAGATTTCGCCTCGTTGTTAACGACCTCTGTTCTAACAGCTCTGAGCATTTCAAGCTTCGTAATGAATGAAATCCTACACCGTGCAATGCTTAGAGAAAGCACAGAGGATACAGAAGAGTCATTGTTAATCGCCCTCTACATGTATGATGTTGAAACATTTTTGTTCATCATTGCTGTTTTCGTAGGAATTATTGCAATTAGCCTGACAGATTCTTTCTGTAACGACCTATCTAACTTAGACCTCGGAGTTACGTCCGGAGTGGTTGCGCTAGGCTTTTTATCTCAGGTCTTTGCCAGACAAAAAAGCAACACGCTCACGCCCTAGAAACCTTTTAGTCGCTGGTGGTTGTTACGGACATCCACCAGCATCAAAAACAATTAAATTCGCGCCCTTTGGTGTTGCAATGCCAAGTGTTTGTGGTATTATGACTTCACGTTGAGAGGTGGTTACCTCTCTATTTGGTTATAAAACACAGGTTAAGAAAATGAGTTCCACTAAAGTACCACATTACCCTCTTGATATGGCATCGTTTGAAAGCATCATTGCCACTGCCCTAATTGATGAGCTAAAAACTATCTCTATGTCTCATGCTAATAGCTCAGTGATGTTTACAATCAATACAGATGAAAAAATCATCTATGCTTCAGTAAAGCATTCCTCTGGTCTTGATCGCTTCCAAGACTGCAACTCTGCCCAAGATTTTTTAGCGTCCCTTAGTGATGCGTACGCAAATGAGAAGCAAGCTCTAATCTCTTTAGAGGAATCTTTTGGCTCTGTTGCTTCAACGTACTCGTTTAGTGACTTTAATAACAACGCCAACTTCACTATCAAAGCCGTACTAGAAGCAAGCAAAGCTAAGAGCACCAATATTTCTATCAATGGTAAGGCTGTAACAGCACAAGAAGAAATGAACATTCTTGCTAGCCTACGCATTCTTCAAGACATGATTGAGACTGGAGAACTAAGCTCATACCGTAATCTTCCACACTTCGATGATCATGAGCCGCTTTCTGCTGAGCAAATTGATGAGCTTTGCGAAAAATGCACCTGCACAACCCCAGAACAAACACTTACTAAGGAAGCTTAAAATGAACAAGCCTTCAAAAAGCCAAGTAGAAGACAATACCAAGCAAGCCGCATCTTACCCTGAGTGTGAAAAGCTAAGTAAAAACCGTGACAATGTTGATGATCTTATGGACTTCCTTCTCTTCCTACGCAAGAAAGGCTTACACCTTGGTGTAATCAAAGAGAATATGCATGGTTACCTTGAGCCTGCAATGGTTGAGCGTGGAGGAGAAGTGCTAGCCGCCGAGTTTCTTGGGATTGACATGAAGAAGGTCGATAAAGAGCGTCGAGAACTAGAGCAGAGCATCTTAAAAGACTAATTTAAATTATTGTTAATGCTTGTGACGGACTCTTAACGGAGTTCGTCTCTTTCAAAGGTAAAACAACTATGGCAACCCAAACTCATTCAATACAAGACACCCCCTCAGTACCACTCTCAGACAGCCCAACCCACGCCCTATATGTTGTAGATAATTGGGATGGCGAAGGAGATCGAATGTGGATACTTGCCTATGCTAAAGATGGTGAGTTCTTTCATTTCGAAAACGGCAAACCTGTCATTCACTACAAAGGCGATGAAATCCTTAAAACCTTCATCCTTGATTCCAAGGAAGCAGAACGCAGCGAGGAACTGCTAAGTGCGTTCGGTGATGGGTGGTATGACGGCTTTCTCAAAGCTAAAAAGATGAGTGATAACGGAGAAGACTTGGATGAGTTTGACATCCTGCGATTGTCAGAGGATTCGGAGAACATCGCAAAATTAGGCTCTCTTGAAACGGCTCTCCTAGAAAAAATCAAAGTATTAGAGCAAAAGTTGGAGTTCTCTCACAAAGAGACTGAGCACTATAAATCGAAAGTTGAAGAGCTTGAGAAGGTCGTTGATTCGGTTGAAAGCTGAGAGACAATCTCGCCTCCAAAGGGCTGGTTTTGAAATTGAATTACTGAAGAATTAGTTTAAAAAGTTCTTTAAATACAATAATTTACTGTGTTAAAATTGACTACGTAGCGCATGGTGCGCTGCGCTTCGCACCTCATGAACACGAGGGGCGGCAACCCCTCGGCTCTTGAGATTTCACTCACCATAGTGGTGTGCTGCAATCATCAACGACATGGTTATTGTAGCGCAACCACCATCAAAGAGGCAATTAGTCAATGACGAACAGTGTTGACGCATTCTTAGTTGCGTTACTTGGGGAGCTAGTTGATTCAGGAGATTTTACCCTGATGATGATTGGCATCCTAGTTGGTGTAATTGTTGGTATGGGTCTGGGTATCTTTTTAACGATACACATTGCCAAATCAATTAAGTAACCATCTAATACCCCAAACGTGCCCATCCTTTTTTGGGTGGGCACAACTCTAATTTGTTCATCTTGAGACCTCTTCTATTTGGACTTAAGATAGAGCGTGATTTATCAGGAGACGATTAACATGATTGAAATTATAACAAACCCAATTTTCATCATCTCAGTTCTTGCGTCCATCATTGTTGGCACTTTCATTGGTGCGAGTATTGGCATCAAGCTAATCCAAAAGAACTCGGGCAAGCTGTAAACACACACTAAACAAGCGCGACTCTTAACAGGTAGGAGCATCATGGCAAACAAGCTAATTAAATGCCCAAAGTGTAGAAAATCAAAGCTGATCATTTCAGAAGAAGTATTGGTGAACTACTCGAACGTATACGACGGCGGTGTGTTTGTCGGCGAGTTCTCGGAAAAACCAATGAATACAATCCGTCAGATTGCAACCTGCCTCAACCCCGATTGTAAGCATGAATGGACTTTCAGAAAGCAAGTCGAACTAAGTGATATTCCAACCAAGGAAGCAGAACAAAAGCCTGTTGAGTTCACATGCACCCATTGCAAGAAACCCAGAAAGCAAATGGTTCAACCTCTCTCAAAGTTTGACCCGAGCAAAGACAAGTGCAATGAATGCATAATTGGAATTAGCGACGAGCACTAAGAAAAGCACTTATCGCTATCATCAAACTTACTACCTCTCTCACATCTGATACCACCGCCACAACTATCAATCATACTTAATTTGTGTGGTTGATATATTTGCGGGGTCTATTTAACATGCGCTCACAAATCAATCAGTTAGGCTAGTTAAATATGCTCCCACAGTACCTACAAGACAACCTAGACCGTATTCAAAAATCAGAACAAGAAAAATTTAAGATCACTCAGAGCTTCAGGAAGTTCGAAAAACCAGTCATACAGAACATAATCAAAGACCACCTTGACGGAAATGAAAGCTACATCGGGCGCGAAGATGTACTAGAGTACTTCAAACGTAATGATGACTATACGGGATTCTTTGCGGTCATGGTATGGGGTGGGATATCAACGGGTGGAATGACAGGAGACAACCTAACATCGCTGCTTAGACTTCATTCATCAGTGATCGAGAATATTGTCAAAGACCTCAGAGAGCAACTTTCTGACGACAAGGTGGGTGAGGCTTTTCAATACATGGACAGTGGGAAAGGTAAGTTAAAAGGTCTGGGAGAGTCGTATTTCACCAAGCTATTCTTTTTCATTGCCGCCGCCGAAGGTGCAACAACTATCCCCCCAATATTCGACAAATGGACAAAGTTCGCGTTCTGCGCCCTTCTGATAGACCTAGGAGAGTGCAATAAAGCCAAAAGATACATCTCTAGCATCACCGACTTTCTCCCTCATATCAGGACAGCACACAAAGTGGAAGCCTATAAGGATTTCGTAGAACTCATGAACCAATGGGCTCGGGAATGCGGCACTAGTGTAGATAAGCTAGAAACCTTTATCTTTGGTAAACACCGAGGCAAATACCGCACAACGGAAAACTCACGAAACTACTTCGACGAGTACATTAATACTCATTGCAAAACCGCTCTTGGGTTTTCACACAATAAGATAAAGACAAACACAAACACAGGCTGTTAGGCTCTCTAATGTCGGGCAGTTAAGGCTAATTCAATTTATTTGGCCGCGCCCATCACAACAGCCACCAGCATCACCAGACTTATAGAGAAAAAGACGAGCATTTGCTCGCCTTTTCTTCTAAGCCTGTGGTCTCAACATTAAAGCACGAGCTTAGAACCTGAAGCTTTAAGCTTATTCTCGTACATCGACTCAACGCTTGGATAACGCTCTGGCTTGTTCTCGACGTTCATCTCTGACCAAACCTCTTTCAAGTTCGCTGCGCCGCCCCACAAGCCCTCAGGGACGTATGTGTACTCATTGCCGTCTGTAACCATAACCATACCGTTATCGCCGGACTCAGCTGATATAACATGGCTCTTCTCTCCGTTACCTTCCAAACCTCTCATGTGGTCTATGGCGTACGACTCATCAACCGCTACCCAGTCCCCTGCTTCAATCTCGGTCACATTCAAAGGTACAGCTCTATACATAGTGCCTGAACACAGATCATCTTCAGTGTGGTTATCTTTCAAACCAAGAGTTGCCCTACCTAATCGAGTTAGATGCCTATCCCTAAGATTGTGAGTATTTGTCCCCGCCACCAGAGCATTAAACTCTTCAAAGTTATCGGTGTACCTATATAAGGTTTCCAAGTCGTCCCAGAAATCACCAGAGAGCTCAGGGTAATCTTCTAAGCGCCTATCTCGCAGATTCTGAACATCATGCTCAAACATCTTGAAGTTTTGGGCAAGCTCGCGACGCTCTGCATCTCCCGACCTTACTGCTGCTTCATAAAACTTAGAGACCGTACTAGATAGAGAGCTCGAACCGTAGAGATCATCCCCTTCAATAACACGATTGAACTGCTTACCCTTTTCCCTGAACATCATCATCTGTTCAACCTTGGACTTGGAGACGCAGGAAACAACCAATATCTTCTCATCGGCTAAATCAACGCATATGGCTCGCGGCTTTGTTACAAATCCATTTACCGCATCAAGAATAACCTGACGCTCTTTCTCTTTTATCCCATCAAACCCATGAGAACTTCTCAACATTGAATCAATCGTCTCTGGACTAGCAGTGCCCTCAGGACAAACCAATATCTCATCTGATGGAATCCCATCTAGAACTTTAAAGTCCTCGTCCTGAATGACATCAAGAATCGCTCGCTGAATATCGTAGTAGTTCCACTCATGCTTTATGAGTCTGATGCTCTCTCTAAGCTTCTTTGCGAAATCGCTCATTTTCTAATAATTATACTAATCAAGGTGGACAAAAAACAAACATGGATAGATGAGGGTGACAAGGGTGTTGTGAATAACTTTTTTTACTTCCCCCGAGAAATTTTAGACCTTTGCCGGATTTTGTTAGTAACTCGGTGTATAAGTTGAGGTTATCCACAATTTCATGAAATTGACGATAAAGGATGGCTTGCTGATGTATGAGCCCCACCAACAAGCCGAAAATGGATGGTTGTATGAGATCTATTGAGCCTGACCTGTGTGCCTCAAGTAAGCAGCCAAGTGTTTGACTTCACTTTCTGTGTAACCAAACTTGCTCCTGATTTCCTCCATCTTGTCCAAGATGAAGGCATGAACTACAACGCCATCATCACTCTTCCCATAAGGCAATAACTCATGGGCATAATCAGAGCGGTAGTACTTCTCAAATGACTCTCTAAGAACTTTGCTTGAGGAAATCTTACGAACCGCGACCCATCCCGAAGGACGCATATCATTGAATCCTCGCTTGTGCCACTCAATCAACTGCTCAACTGCATCCAAGTCACTCTCAAAACAATAACGCTCACTGAACCCGCTTATTGGGTCTAAAGAAATATCGTGTGCAATAGCTCTAGTGAATAGCAAAGGGATGATGCCGCTCAGAGTGTCAGACTCAGGGCAGTACAAAGGGAACGTAAGCTCTAAAGACTTAATAGAGTCCTTGAAGCGCTCAAGTACCTCAGCTGGTGGCTTGTTTGACTCGTAGTAATGGTACAAGTCTTTAATCCTCTGCTGAGTCTCTGGGAGTTGATTGTAATCCATGGTGCTTTGTCAGGGTTAATGAGAAACACCCGTATTATGCCCACTAACGAAAGCTAAATAAACACAAAGCTAAAAGCAGTTGCCAAAGCATCGGCAATAAACCTTTGCTTTGGTGTTGCAATGCCAAGTGATTGTGATATTATACCTCTCGTAGTCAGGGAGGTGGTTCTCCCAAACTCAATAGGGTTGGTAACCCGCTCAATAAATCACAGGTAAGAAGAAATGTTTAAAATTGAAAAGCTAATCGCGATCAATGCCCTAAATGATGCTAGCGCTGACGTTTGTATCCAACCGAACGACGAAAAAAACCTGTCTTTGACAGTGAACGGGGTTTTCATCAACAATTTCCAATCATACACTGAGGCTTGTGAAGAGCTAATGGGTCTGGTTAACAATGGCCTACGAGATACCGAAGAGCTCGCTCTAGAAGCAAGTGAGCTAATCCCAGATGCTGATTTCGGTGAATGCCAGTGTTGCGGTGAAGTCTTCATGCGAGACAAAACAACATCTATCACCAACCACATTACAACTGACTGTGGAATCGACCACGATAAAGATGCGGATCACACCCCTTACTAACTCAGGACAGAAAACATGAACAAACGAGAAGTAGAAAACAGTTACAGAAATTGTATGGCAGCCAAGATCCGTGAATCAATCCACCAACAAGATTTACACCTTGATGCAGGGGAGCTATTTGCCAAGCTATGTAAAGTACACGCAAATCAGATCCAGTACACGCACGAGCACCATAATGAAATCGTCTGTAATGACGGCTCTACGCTAAAAGTCATCTATACAGACCAAAGCTACAAAGAAGGCAAGCACCCTACACCGACGAGCCTGAGTGTTTGGGATGGCACGCTCAAATAACCACCAGCGATAGTAAAATCCGAGTTCCTAGTCGATCACCCCACCCCCGAACTCAGTAAGCATAATAAGCCCAGTGTTGAACTGGGCTTTTTTATAAGCCTAAAACAAATATGAAAAACATCACGATTTGGTGTTGCAATGCCAAGTGAGTGTGGTACTATATCTCTCGTGGTCAGGGAGGTGGTTCTCTCAGACTGAAATCGGGTTGGTAACCCATCACACACACAGGTTAAGAGAGTTTCCCATGTCAAATAAAGCTTCAGCAGGTTTTTCACTACGTAACGCAGCATCTTACATTTTCCGTCAGTTTTCCGAAGATTTTAAAGTTATCAATTCTAGATACAAAGATGATCCTGAAGGCTACCTAGGTGAAATCAAGGTCTACTCTAAGGACGGTAATGAAGAGCTAATGAACGTGAGTGCTCGAATCAAATTCGTTCCTAGTAAAACTAAAGGTAAGGAATCATTTTACAAGTGCGTCTTCACGGTTAAGTGTGATAACTACAAGATCAAAAGAGAACTTTTCGTTACTCGCACATTAACAATCGAGGACAATACTCTTGAAAGTAAAATCCGAGTAGTTAACCAACTTAATACATACCGCGAAGAGTTACTTAATCACCTAGCAAACTCTATTGAGCACAGAGCAAAAACAAAAGTTGTCTCTGAGAAAAACCTTGAGCTTTTGCGCCCTGAGTTAGAAGAAATCAAATCAAGCCTTGGTGACGTGGTTAAGGATTTTGAAACTAACATGACTGCTGGCGAGCCAAGTATCGGTGTTCGCATTAACCTAAACAACAATGAGAGCATTTACACCACTTTCGACGGCGTGAACTTCTCATTAACTCTACTTTCTCGCGAACGAAGCCTAACTACACAAAAGCTTATCGCAATCATTGACGCTATCAGCCTCTAATCATTTGCTACCAAAGCAAACAAGCCACCAAACATACAATTTCAATGATGCCAGCACCCGTGTTGGCGTCATAGAGTCTATACCTTAAATACCCAACAACCACACGGGATGCACCTCATGAAAGAAATGAACGATAGCACTTTCACTATTGACGTAAGCAAAACTCAAGAAGAAGCTCAGGATCTGGCAAAGCAAATCTCAGGTGAGTTTGAATCGTGCCACATCTTGGCATTTGCAGGATACGGCGATGATACCTTTGAGTCATCTTTCTCATCCATCGTCGATGTAGTCGCTGGTGGCAATAAGGAAGCAATCGACAAGCTGTCGTCTGAAATTAAAGAGTTCTGGGCATCTAATTGGAGCGAGGAAACTCGAAAGACTCTACTGACTGGACTCATGGATGCAGTTAACAAGCGCGAACCCGAGGGTGACCAAATTAACTTTGCACAAATCGTTCACTACATTGGCTCTGACACCACCAACGAGACTATCGAGCATTGGATTTACGAGACCGTTTCAGAGGTTGACCCAGTGACTAAGAGCGACATCTTATCTCTGTGTGAAGGATTCGTCTTTACTAACGAAGAATAATCCCCTAACTAGATGAGTCTGAGCGGGAACGTCAATTAAAACTAAGAGCCTGTCTGCCAATAAGGTAAGCAGGCTTTTTATGTTAGTGAAAATACTAATATGAACAAATATTAGCCATTCAGTTCGAAATAACCAATTTATATCCATTTGGTGTTGCAATGCCAAGTGGTTGTGGTATTATATCTCTCGTGGTCAGGGAGGTGGTCTCCCAGACTAAATCGGGTTGGTAACCCATCATACACAGGTTAAGAGAAAAGATTATGAGCTACACTGTTGAACAATTCCCAAATAAAGCTGCTTTCATCCTTGGCACAGCAATCGCTTCAGTAAACAAATCATTCCGAGATGCACGCGAGAAGTATAACTTTATCGAAGCCTTCCCAGATGTAGCAAACTCTGTAGGCTACTGGATGAAGCCAGAAAATGCTGAGCAAGCTGAACTGATCATCGACAACACAAAAGAGTTCGAGCACAAACTTGTTTACATGAGATTTGACTCTACTTGCCTAAAGTACCTAAAAGATGTTGTTATGGCCGAGTTCAACACCCTTGCTGAAGGTATTTCAATGAACATCAAGCTACCAGAGACTTCAAACGACCTTATCGTTGTCACCATCAAGTTTGATTAATTTATCACGCCTAGCGTTCGAGGAAATAGACATGAAAATCTTATCTAGGACAGAAACTTCATTGCTAGGTTATCACTGGCAATTGGAAGAAATTGAACAAGGTCAATTTTGGGTAGCTCGTTATCTCAATGGTGAGTTTGACGATTCAACTGATAAAACCAGCGACAAAGCCAAGGCAGAAAGACAATTTAACGCTCGACGTGGTGAGTTACCACTTGTTGTTTAAACAAATACCGAGAAGCTAAAAATGACTACAGAATTCATTACACGCGAAGAGAAAGGCGAATTCATCGTTTTCACTGCAAAGCCTGAGAAAGGTTACACCACTAAGTACCCTACAGCCCCTTTGCAAGAATACATCGATTCTTACTACAGTGACTTCTTAGGTATCGCTAAGGAATCAGGGTTGCTAGAGCCCAAAGATTCCCTGAACTGGCTTCAGTATGCAAGTTCTGTATTACTCACTAGCCTGAAGAATCTAGGTGAATCTAATGCGTACGTCGGCGAGCAAGTGGCATGTTTGGCGCAGCTCAAAAACCTTGAGTTCAAATCGTACCCTGCAATCATGGTGATTTACGATAACGTCCAGAATGCCAAGAGCGCGAAACAACTCATTAAAAGCGTTAATAAGGCTCTCACCTTCCTAAACGCCCTAGCACTAACGATCCACCAGTATCAAACTGAGCTAGAAAGCACCGAGGGTTGATATACAGTGCCAACTATCATAGTGGATGGGGTTGAGTACGTGCCGAAAGCAGAAGTTCCGGACGTAACAAATGAGCAGGTATCTGAGTGTCTCAAGGTTTTAACCGAGATGAGATACTTCAACGAAAGCCATAAAATGAGAGCATTGGCGTACAATGCAATCATGGCGCTTTCACCTGAGCTCGCTGAGGTTGATGAGAGAACAGCCTTTGACATGATGCACAAGGAATAACGACGGTATTGAGAGATATATCGCCCCTAACTTGAATACTTGAGTTTGAAACCAACAGACCACCAGCATTTGCTGGTGGTTTTGTTTTAAGAGATATAACACAAAGTACTTGTTTGGTGTTGCAATGCCAAGTGAGTGTGGTATTATATCTCTCGTGATCAGGGAGTGGTTCTCCCAGACTAAATTAGATGCCTTTGAATCATCTAACAATAAAGCACCATAATCAGGTTAGGAAGGAGATTTGAATAATGACTGTATCTACTGAGCTTTATCCATCTGAGAAAGAAGCCTCAGACTTTGTGGCACGCATTGGATTAGAACGAGCTTACCGCCTGCTTGATAAGCTTAGCCGCAGGTTTGACCGTCGTTATAAGCGTGCGTGTGAACAGTGTTTCGCTCCTATCAATCGTGAGTGGGTTCGCTCAACTCCATTCGAACTTGATTTAAATCATCGCCTGAAACTAGGTATCCAAATCAACGATGATTACTTTACCCCTGAAGCTGCACGTAAACGAATTATTGCTCGACGTTTAGCCCAGAAAGAAGCACGTAAACTAAAACAGCAAGAACAACAAGGTAACCAAAAAGGTTAAGAAAAATGTTTGCACTAGAAGCCAGAATTAACACATTTATGGAAAGTGACATCACTGAATACCTAATAGCCTCCCCTAATAAACAGGCTATTGTGTCCCTTGCAAAGCAATGTGAGATTTTAGATCCAGAAGCAAGTTTTGAAGTCATTGAGCTTTCTGATCCGAAACAACTTCAGTTCGGTATAGTAGATCTTCCTGATATGAATTATTCAATCAGAGAAGAGTTTGGGCTTGGTGAGCCTCTGGAGTCCATTGAGGCTAGCCTAAAGCAAAGTGAAAAGGAACACAGGGGTGAGGATGGTAACTTCTACCTAAGCAGCATTGAGCCCAAACACTCAATTACAAAAGAATTACGCCTCAGCATTCTTTCGGAGTTTCATAACAAACCAGAGCGTTATCTTCAGGGGCATAAGTACATGACTCGCGCAAAAGCAAACGGCACGTATTTCAATAACCCAGACAAGTTCCAGTTCTACCAAGGCGTATACATCCGACAGAATTAAACCTTTAGTATCACATCCGACACTGCCTCGCTACTTTAGCGGGGCGTCTTTACATGCGCACACCCCTAAAAAGAAAAAAGACACCGTAGCGCCCTTACCGTTCGTATTTACAACTTCAGCCTTTACCAAGGTGCTTCCTCAGCTCTTTCATAAAAGGGCTTGGCTCGCCCCCTTCAGTAGTCGCATTTTGCTCTTCACGTAGCTTCACTGGATCGCAACCCTGAGCAATTAAAGTGTCAGTCACAAGCTTCAGTTCTGCTTTGATTTTGTCAGCGGCTTCACCGTATGCAATTTCTGTAATTTCGTGTTCTTCTGGCATGTAGCTGAAAGCCACTTTAAGCGCATCTAATACCGACATATACCTAACCCATCAATTTGATTCTTAGCGTGAATTATAGAGTGGCAGGGCGAAGCAATCTAGACATACTCTCTATTTGAAAACAATAAATTAGACTAGAAAATAGAGTATGTGAGTAACCACGAGTAACATGACAACAAATGCTTATTGGTGTTGCAATGCCAAGCAGCTATGGTAGAATGTTCGCAATGGTCTGGAGGTGGTTCTCCTTGTGACCAAACAGGTTAGGAAACACAATCAATGAAATCAGAAACACTATTAAAGCGCAATGATGGCAGTGAAGTAAAAATCGTCTGTGAACTTTTCACCAACATCAGCCAACTCTTCTCTATCGGTACGTTTGTTCTCGCCCGTAAGTCACCAACAGATGACTGGCATTATTGCTCTGAGTCTGACGGCAAGAGTATCAAGGAGTGTGGCTCTGTAGCAAATTACATCAAGCATGGACGTTCAACACTTATGAGTACTGTTCGCCCTCACGAACTACTTAAAGCCACCCAAGAGTTTAAGAGTAAGGTCATTGATGAATTTGGTGTAATGGCTAAGTTTGTCTAATAGCTCTTTAAAATCGAACCCAGTTAACGTACTGGGTTCACATGAAGCCGTAACATACCTAAAGCCTGCGGAATGCGTGTCAGACTGGCATAGACACCAGAGCGTAGTTTCTAACACGTGAGCGCCCGAATTGGTTCATAGCTCCATCACCTAAGCCATCCCATGATGCTTCAACATGTCCATGCGCCACCAGCTCTCGTAGCGCCTTCAAACGGCGATCTGTTACGGGCGTTTTCCAACCAATTTCCCACGCATGGACAATCAACCCTCCTGCATTCACAGGCTTCAATGCATCTTCAATTAAATGAACTAAATCAGCAGAACAAAACCTCTTTGCAAAAGCCAAGTCAGCAGAAAAGTCCCATGATGAACAATCTCTATTTTCCTGAAGGTACTCTGCCATAAAAAGAGCCTGCTTAGAGAGCTCCTTGAGCTTTTTGGTCTTTTGCCTAGTTGGCTGTGAAGCCCCCTTACGATCGAAGATGCGTGTTCTATTTGCAAGAAACCTGTTCGCTGCATCTAAGTCGTCTTGGTTAAATTTCGCCATGATCGTCAATCCTTGTTTATGGAGGCAAAGCCACCACCTTTAGCGGTGATTCTACATGAAACAATAAGTTAGAAAAAACACCTCAAGAGTTTTAATTAAAAATAATGCAATATTAATTGAATTTGCTGTTGCAATGCCAAGTGGTTGTGGTATTATATCTCTCGTGGTCAGGGAGGTGGTCTCCCGACTGACTCGGGTTGGTAACCCATTTACTATCATACAGGTTAAGGAATCAAATTCATGTTTCAACAAAGCAAACTAGCACAAGCAATCGACAACACTCGTACAGAACTAAACGCTAAAGTAATGCCATGGGCGTCTGAGGTTCCAAGTGAAAAGCAAATCAGTGCTCTAGCTAATATCCTTGATAAGCTACAAAACCTATCAACAAACGTACGCCTTTCTAAGGAAGAGCAAGACCTAGCAGATGGATATAATCTAATTGGCCTGACTGAAGCTAGCCTGAAGCTTGGCCGCAAACTTATTGAGCAAAAAGACGCTCACAATGATGCTAAATTCACTCTGAAATCTGTTAATGAAACTGATGATGAATATGCTGATGCAGAAGCGGATGAGCAGCGCCTAGGAAGCGAACTTGATGAGATGCAAGAGCAGTTCGAAGATCAACTTAAAGAACTGTTCGACGCCCTGTACTACACGCTTGAAGACCTAGAAACTAAATTTGGTACAGATGTAGACGGTACTATTATGGCTCCTGTTCTCGCTGAGAAAGCAGAAGACAAAGAAGTGAACCAAGAGGAAGGTCTTATCCAAGTTCTAGTTCTTACTATGGATAAAAACGGTCAAGCGACTACTAAAATTGAAGAAGTAATTGCATCTAATGTTGACCGTGTAGCGGCAGGTGAAGCTGTTATCACTAAAGCAAATTGGGTTAAAGTAATGGACATGGACGGCAGTGTTCTAGCTCATTACAAGAACAACTAAGAACGGTTCACAACAGGGTGAATTTAACCAAAGGTTCACCCTGTTCGTCTGGTAAAGACATAAGTGGGTATAACTGAAGCAAACAGCATCCTAACTACCTTTATAAGGGCGTAAAGCGCCCTTAACACTTTTCTTCAAACTAAGAGGATTGTATGGAGCTCACTCTAAAAGGTTTATTATTCGTCGGCGTTGGCATTATATTCCTAGTTCTACTTCGTCATCTAACAATTGCCATTACCCTTATACTTGTTACCTTCAAGTCAGAAATGGCATTGGTGCAGAGAGGTTGGGCAGGCGAAATGCGTTCGCCTAGTCATTACACGGCGTACACCTTCGCAACACTATTCAATCTCGAACAAACATTCCGGTTCGACCGTCAAATTATCGAATCTGAGGTTTTTGAAATTGACTTTAGAGGCGTTAAGCCACGATATAAAATCATGTACGACAAAATGTAGTGCTGTGAAGAGTAACTCTCATGCTAAAGCTCCCAATAGGGGGCTTTTTTTGATTATTGCTTAAGCAAGATAGAAATAAATCACAAGAAAAGAGTGGTTGGTGTTGCAATACCAAGTGGTTGTGGTATTATATCTCTCGTGGTCAGGGAGGTGGTTCTCTCAGACTGAAATAGGGTTGGTAACCCATCACATACAGGTTAAGGAATCAGAATTATGTCTATTGTTTCAATCACTACAACTATCGACAACCTAAAACTAATCAAGCTAAATCGTGAGCTTACACTAGATGATCTAGAGTTAAAATTCCGTCTCCCACCAGCATCAGTAGAAAACCTGTATGGTTACGCAAACTACGGGCTTGACGCAAAACTAAACCCAGAAGCAGCTGACTGCATCATCGGCACTTTAACCGATAACGGTGACAAGTCTCTAATGAAACACTTCGTGGAGATTACAACAGTCCACAGAGACTCTTTCCAGTTCGAAGTAAACTTCCGTGGTGTTCAACAGAACAACCGCCAGAAGCACTATGACAAGCTTCTAAAGACGTTCAACGAAGAAGCTGAACAACGCAAAGAAAGTGATATTGCAAAAGCACTGGCTCACATGAACGATGTTCTAAAGAGTGCAATTGAGAAAAACAACACCGAGTTCAAAAACTCGATGTCAAAACTGGTTGTTGAGCAATCTGTTAACGAGGAGTGGTTGTCAGGTGTGCTTACAGAAGGTGAATCTAAGGTTGTCACCGAGAGCGAAGAAGAGATTGATCTGATTGATATTCAAATCAAACAACTTCAAGCTAAAAAAGCAGCAGCTAAACTAACTCATTATGATGTCCGTCGCCAACGCATCGTTAAAGAGCTTAAAAAAGTCCTGTGCGAAGATGGCAATGAAATGCTTAAAGAGCTTGAGAAGGTTGAATGCCCTAGCTCTAAGACCATTAACTACTTCTCTTAATGCCTACAGTGGAGCAAGAAAGGGGCAGCTCATAAGGCTGCTCTTTTTATTATTGATTGCTTTCTAAGCGAACATAAATTTGATGATAAATGGCTGTTTGGTGTTGCAATGCCAAGTGGCTGTGGTAATATATCTCTCGTGGTCAGGGAGGTGGTTCTCCCCGACTATGATTTACGAATTAAACCACAACGGAAAGACAGGAAACAACTTATGGCAACTACTGAATTAAATGTAACGAGAACAAACCATGAGCAAGGTATCCATGTTGCTTGCATTCAACACATTCACTGCGCTCGTAGTTGGTCGAGAACAGAGCGTGTGGCAGCTAGAAAATACAAACCAGTTTTGATGGTCATTCATGATAGTAAATCGGCAGATTCTCACCCGATTCAGTTTATAGCATTTGGTGGAGTAGGGATGGCTAACCAAACGGTTGAATCACTGTTCGGAAAAGGGCGTTTACTCACTCTAAAACAACACTCTTAAAAAGCAACGGAAAGACAGGAGAGCAAACGATGAGCAACGCATCACTACCAGTTACACCTAAGCATGAGTGGAAGTTCCGTACTAAATGTTGGGTTGAAATAGATAGCATTGAAACCCAAAACTGGGCTATGTGGATCATCAGCAACTTAACCAAAAAGAACATAGCGCTGCTTAAAGGCATTATGCCTATAACAGTTTCGCAATTTGGCTGGCTAAACGAACAGACAGCAGGAATTTTATGTATGGTGATTGAAGACCGACAAAGAGCGCTCATTAAAGCAGTGGACAAAGGTGAGTGCGAATCGCACAAGTACCCTTCATTTGTTAAAAAGATTGAGAGGGAGCATGTCGGGGCAGCGATTTGTGAGCTTGTGGCTCAAGGGTATGCAGAAGATTTCAAGAAGCTTGTAGAGACTAATTAGACACTCTCTCATTTTTTATGGGTATCCGATAAGCCAACCTATTAACGGAAAGAACGGTACAAGCTAAAGATGTTCAGGTGGGTATGAAATTTGACCTTAAAAAGAACCAAGTTTGCCGACCCTAAAGGCAAACGCACTCACCTAGCAAATTTCTTTGTTACCGCCTACAAGGTTGAGCGTGAAACCAACCAGTGAACATGTGTCTAATTTGAAGAGCTTGATGCGGTTGGATTCCCAATTGGTCACGAACCTAGGACGGAAACACTTGAGGTAGCTATGAATCAAGAACAAATCACTCAATGTCCACTCTGTAAGGGCTCTAAAGTTTCACCTATTTCAGGATGCGTATGTAAGACGTGCAACGGTGAAGGTAGCATTAAAATCGAAAAGAAAAATGCAATTATGGCTATCAGAGAGAGACTATCAACAAGACTTGCCGAAAAAGGCATAGAGGTATAATTCAACAATATGTAACGGAAAGAACTCTGATTCAGGTAATAGCGAATCTAATGCCTGACTCTACTGAGCTACACATTAATCCGAATATCCCTCATTATTAAGTCCTTCGTGAACGCATCATTAAGGAGTAATAAGGGTGGTTAATAAGGCTACCCCTTTTGTAGTTGACAGCTTTCTAAGCGAACATAAATTTGATGACAAATGGCTATTTGGCGTTGCAATGCCAAGTGGCTGTGGTACTATACTTCTCGTAGTCAGGGAGGTGGTCTCCCCGACAATTCGGGTTGGTAACCCATTACCTAACAGGTTAAGGAGTCAAAGAATATGCGCAACTTCAACTCTACTTCTACTCGCGCCCTAACAAGTCTTCCAGAGGACGTCTTCCATCAACTTGCACACCTAACAGGTTTTCACGGATCTGCAACGCAATGTGAGGACGGCACTTTAAAACCTACTTTCTCAGAAGTTAGTATTGAAGAGTTCTTCGGTGAGTTAATCCATTTCAAGTTAGCTCGTAATGAATCTTACTATGTCCTAACGAATCGCAAAGGCAAGGATGAAGTGAAGCATTCATTTGCTAAGTACAGCAATGAGCATGGCTCTTCATTAACCGCTATGTGCTTCTTTCCTGAAATGGACGAAGTCAGTATCGTTTTACCGCGAGAGGCGTTTGAATCACTTCCAGAAAAGCTATGGGAACCATCAAGCAACCTACCTCGTAACCGATACGACAATGACTCCAAGGTCAAAGAAGGTGCACTGGTTATTTACAATGAGTCTGGCGTTCTTAATACTGGTACTGTCGAGACTTCCCCTCTGTTTGGTAAACCAATCCGCCAGAAAACAGATAAGTTTATTCAAGTGACCCGTTTAAGAGAATGGCTATCAACCAAAGAAGGTCGTAAGTTCATTGAAGAGAAGCTGAACGAAACGCTTGAGCGCTCTTGCCCTGCACTATTAAGAACAATTCAACGCGGCGTATCAATTGATGAGCTCATCACAGAGCTTCTAGCAGCGCACAAACAAGCGTAACTGTAACTAGCCCAACCAACCAAGCCCAGACACCTAACCTCTGGGTTTTAAGTCTTTTAAACAATATGTAGAACAGGTAGGAACCATGAAGATCCTTAATGGCACATCGTTAGTTAATGAAATTAATGCCGAAATCTCCCACAACATAAAAGAGCGAGATCTCGCCGTAAAAAGTCAATGGTATGAGAAAGCAGCAAAGCTTGAAATCACCAATCAAGGTCTTGCTTCCATCAAAACAAAAATTGATACAGGCGTGTTTAATGTCGACACTGACACATCCACTATCAATCATGAAGAGCTGATGAACGAAATCGAACTGACCATTTATACCAATAGCAAGAAGCGCGACAGTGCAATTGAGTCTAATGAGTTTGAATCTGCTGCAAAGTTTGAGTTGTTGAATCTCGGTGTGAACCAAGTGAAGCAAATCATTAATCTTGGTGATCACACAATATAAACTTGGGATGCTCGCAATAAGTAGAGGCAAAATAAATCACGATTAAGTGCCACTTGGTGTTGCAATGCCAAGTGGTTGTGGTATTATATCTCTCGTGGTCAGGGAGGTGGTCTCCCCGACAATTCGGGTTGGTAACCCATCATACACAGGTTAAGGAATCAGAATTATGTCTCTAAATATCAACGCTATCCAAGAAACAGTCAAAGCAGCTCTTGAGCAACTCACATTCAATGAGCACCAAAGCCAAAAGCTTCAAGTGGCGGATGGTATTATCGCTAATGTCGAAGTATACAACCGCAGTGTTAACATTCAGATGCTAGTCGATGGCTGGTGGTCAAAAAATTTAGCTACTGCAAAAATCTCTTTCAACATTGACTACACCACGGGTGATGCGACTATCGCCAAGACTGAGTTTAGCACCTCTGGTGGTGGACTTGATGACGATGCAAACAAAACCCTAGAAACCTACTGTGAAGCTATGGAGCGCCGTGGCGTTGCTCACATTGCTGTAGCGATGATTGCTAAAATGCTAAACACTGAAGAATACGCACAGAAAGCAGCGGCTCAAATTAAAGCGGATTTCCATGCAGACCAAGAGCTTCAAGAAAAGAAAAATAAAGCTCTCCAAAATAAACTAAAAGAAGACGACGCTGCACATGATGCATGGAAACTTGAAAACTCTGCAATCCTCACAGAAGCTGATGCAAAAGCGAAGATTAAGGAAATCACTAAGGCAAACGCCGATAAGAAAGATGCGGAGCGATACGTTACAAACCAAACAATCGAAGTAACGAAATTCAACAAGCATAATCGTGAAGAGGTCAAAACCAAGTTCCGTGTTTCTCATAACTCTGGGCACAACACTTGGGAAATGATTGAGTCAAATGAATACCGAGAGCGCGTATCTGCGAAGTATGTGACAAGACAACTTAAAGATGGTTTTGTGACACTTGTAGACTAAAACCCATCATCACCTTAATAAGCCCAGTACATACTGGGCTTATTGGTCTTTAAGCCTTCCGCATTCACGCAATATTCTTCATAAATCAGTCATTAACCTCATTTTGGTGTTGCAATGCCAAGTGGTTCTGGTATTATATCACTCGTGGTCAAGGAGGTGGTACTCCTCGACAGTTCGGGTTGGTAACCCATCATACACAGGTTAAGGAATCAAGATTATGTCATTAGACGACAGCACAACTGAAGAAAAAATCTTTCACATAGACTCACGATTAGAAAAGGTATTCGATAACCTCACTTCTAAAGACCTCAAAGTAGGCGAAATTATTAAAGGACTGAACTTTGTCCTCTCTGATTCAGAAGAGCCTTACGAAACCATCGAGACTAAAGATGATTTCATCAACTTCTTAGAACAAATGGAAGATTACAAAAATAGCTAACCCTACTCCAAAGCCCCACCGTCGTCCGTGATTGGGGCTTGTGAACAGCTAACCTATTACTAAGGAGCTTCATGTGAGCACTACAACGAAGAAAGTAAACTTAACTCTCTCTGAGCCAAGCAGCGATATCCCTTCAGCACTAAAGAGCATCTTTGCAGAAGACAGCAAAGAACTCCATACAATTGTCCTCAAGCATGTACCGATGGACTTCGAAAAAGCATCAACGTTCAGCAAGGCGGCAATCAAAGAGCTCAAGAGCGTTAAGTCGGCCAAAGAATACAGCCGCACATGTGACGTAATTCATATACTCTCTGGCCTTATCTCCGTAGGCTTGGTAGAGTCACGAAGTTATGAGCTACGAGACACACACAATGACCGACTTGTTGGGTCTGAAGTGACTTACCGCCTAACTGAGAGTGGCAAGTCATCTCTAAGCCTATAAGCAACACACAGCGCCCCTAACACACTCTGGCGGCACTGATTAACCCGAATCAACCCAATCCCCTCAGGAACTCCACTGGATACCTTAATGGAGGATTGGGGCTCAAACTGTAATTGGCATTACCTTTAAACAACTAAGGACTGACCGTGACTAACTTCCAAATCATCGACCATGAAAACAACAAAACTATTGATGTTCAAGCGCAAGGCTTTCTAGAGGCAATTGCAGAGCATCTTCCTCTACCAACAGTCGAAGTTGAGATCTCTTGGAATCCTGCAAGCGGCAGTGCGTCAATCACTGACAAAACCACTAACTTCAAATACACTGTTAATCACATCTAATTGGCTAGGGTAAGGATTGAACGAATCAACCCTTACCCTTGCAAGCAAGGAATATTGCAAAATGAACCACTATGCAAAACCCCATAATAAGAGCATCGCAGAAACTTCAAACAAAAACCTAAACGCTCGACTTTATGAGGTACGCATCCCTACATCTGCATCAGGCAAAGCACTCAAGAACTTCCTTCATAACCACCCAGAATGCACCTACAAAGGTAAATCGCGCTCTGGTAAACCTTCATTTATGATCCCGAAAACAATGGACATTCGCATCACAAGCAATGGCAACGTCTTTGTTGGTGATAAAGTAGTGTACGAAAAGTATCGCTAAGCACTAAACAACATGTATTTGGCGTTGCAATGCCAAGTGATTATGGTAGTATATCGCTCGTGGTCAGGGAGGTAACTCCCCCTGACTGATTCGGGTTGGTAACCCATCATACACAGGTAAGGTACTGCAACATGTCAGAATTGAAACAAATCATCGAACAACTAGATCAAGCCAAAAAACAACTCTCTGAGAAGGAAATTAGCCCAGTGCAATACAGCAATACGCACACTCAGTTAGTTAAAAATGGACTTGAGTTGCTTGCTGAAGAGCAAGGGGTTCAGCTAAAAAAGGTAATCGAGCAACGTGTAGGCGAACTAACTGTAATCTGTGAAACCGGATCTTACGGTGAGCAGTTCACTGAAACGCTGAACAACTACCACATTCGTATGGGACTCGCACCTAAGAAAGGTTTTGTTATCCCGTCAAACACATGGGGATATATGGGCGTATTTGAAGTTGAAAAGATGATCCGTGACCACGCTGCGTAAATAACAAAGGCTGGTGGACACCCATCAGCCAAATCAAATCCAAAATAGACCGTTCTAGTATAAGGATACTTGTCATGGATAAGAAATCATTCAAAAACGCACGCTCACTATACCGCTATTACATTTCTAAAGGTCAGACAAACCGATTCACAAGAGCTTTTCAGCGACGCTTTGAAACCCTGCATGGACAGCGCCCCCTTACACACTAAGGAACAAACAGGCGTGCCCTTACGCATCTTTGCAGGAAGTGGGGAATAAGAACCTCGCCACTACAACGAGATCTAAACTAATTCCAATTAATTAACCACTTGGTGTTGCAATGCCAAGTGGTTGTGTTATTATATCTCTCGTGGTCAGGGAGGTGACTCTCCCCCACTGGTTCGGGTTGGTAACCCATAATACAGGTTAAGGAATTAAACATGCTAAATCTTCGTAAGTTAACTCACGATCACATCAAGCTAATCGCTAAAACATCAGAGCAGGAAATGCTTGAATGGGATCAAGACCTTTTGGATTACGTTGTTCGTAGCCAAGTAGACATCATCACTGATCCAACTCCTAAAGCAATGGACGAAAGTGAAGTAAAGGCTCTCACCAAAAAGTCGGATGCGATCACTAAAGACCTAAAAGACCAAGGTCGCCAAGCTCAGGTTAAATATTTAAAGGATACTTGGGCAGAAGCATGGGCTTCGCGTGGTCACGACGAGTTTGTCATTTGGAACAATACGGATGAGAACTACAACCACAGAGCTCAACAACTAACAGAGCCAAAAGTAGACGGCTTTTACAGTGTGCTGGTGGGTGAACGAGTTCATACCGTAGAGTTCATTAACGGCGCTTGGAACACCGAGCTAAATGTAAGCAAATGGGTCGCTTCACCTCCAGCCCTAAGTATCGCGTAAGCATTTCAAGGAGGGCGTTGCTAAATCGCCCTCTTCCACCAAACAAGTTTGAATACCTATATAATCCAAATTAGCTTTGACGAGAGCATTTATGAAGTTCCATTTAGAAAACGGCACAGTTGTAACCTTGAGCCACGAAGAGACTCACGGGAAGGATATTGACGAGCTTATTGAGCAAGTATCTAGCAACCACGGTTACTGTGTACTGTCGGTAGAAGACTAACCACCAAATAAAGAAGTTAAGTAACTTTCTTCAATTTAATTAACCACTTGGTGTTGCAATGCCAAGTGGTTGTGTTATTATATCTCTCGTGGTCAGGGAGGTAACTCTCCCCCACTGGTTCGGGTTGGTAACCCATAATACACACAGGTTAAGGTAGAAGAACATGAGCAAGTTTCACGAA
Organism: Vibrio sp. D431a; assembly: GCF_030248655.1. Lineage (NCBI taxonomy): Bacteria > Pseudomonadati > Pseudomonadota > Gammaproteobacteria > Vibrionales > Vibrionaceae > Vibrio > Vibrio sp. D431a. The sequence goes on from NZ_JAHGAP010000025.1 coordinate 68,411, forward strand.
GGACAAATCGTCGAGGTTTCAATTCTTAAAGGTGGGTACTGGCAAGATACGCGCACAGGTACATTCGTTAAACAAACAAGTGAGTTCCGAGCAACGGTAATGCTTGGAGGAAAGAAAAAGAGCTACTCCATCTACAACATTCAGGCTAAACGTTAGGGGTCAAACCCTTTAGCTATTGCACTTTGTTTAACATCACCAATAAGAGAGTCTCACTATGAACACTCAGGCTTCTAATGTTCAATCTGGCACAATTAATACACCAAATGGCGAAATGCATTTCGTTAAAGATGGAATTGTTAATGGTGACAATACACTAAAACACGGCGTCCATAGTAACCACTGTATGCTCTTTACAACAAAGGGATCAGCTGATGCTTACCGCAAGATTTGCGAAGAGATTGAATCGCGCCTTATCTTAGACCCAGTCCAAGCAACGTGGCTGACGCATAAGAAGCCAGTAACCCCATCGAACAACCCCCAAGCTCTAGAATACTATCCGGCAGTAAATGCGTTGTCAGACCTACTAGAGGCTCTAGGTATGGATATTTCCGAAGGTTTCTATAATGAGGACTTTGAATCTTTATGCCTAAACATGAAGAGAGAGGCGTCTACAGCTTCATTTAAATGGTACATCGACACTCTAGACAACAACTCGCAAGAATGTCGCCAAGAGAAACGAGAGATCTCTAAATTCATCAAAAAGCTTGGCATGTATTACTAAAAAACCACAACAAATGAATCGCATGGTGTTGCAATGCCAAGTGATTGTGGTATTATATCTCTCGTGGTCAGGGGGGTAACCCTCCCCCACTAGCTCGGGTTGGTAACCCATCATACACAGGTTAAGAGGTCAAAATAATGGAACATTCTACGGTACTAAAGCGAGAAGACGGCTCTCAGGTTAAAATTACGGTCTTTCTTCGAGCTCTCAGACTAGAAGAGCCTTCATTAAGATTCGAGGTTGAAACCAAAGCAAAGGGTAAACGCAAATTCATGCCGCTGGTGGACACTAAAAAGCCAAGCTACCGCCAATTAACAAAAGAAGAGCGCGAACAGCTAAAGAAATCCGCTCTAGACTCTGTTGTGACTGAGAGTGAAATCATCCAAGCGCAACAAAATCTATACGAGAACATGCACTCGTTATTCACAGTTAAGTCAGACATGGTACTGTAGGTAGAAAATGTATGGATAAAAGAGAAGAGGAATTCCTAGAGCAAATGGCATCCGCTCTACTTGAGCTAGGCACCAAAAAAACTCTGTCCTCAATGGCTCGAATGTTATGTGCAGTAGCAACCAAAGAGCAAAAGGAAATGACTTTTACACACAATCTTGGTGTAGTTTCGGTAAAACCTAATATCAAACAACCAGAAGAGTGATTAAAGGGGGCGGGGGTTGACTATGACGCTCGCCCTGACCCACACGGCAACAGAACCCGAAGGAAACCAACTTGGTTACTAAAGAACTAGACGACTTGAATGGCGTCCTGAACGCTGCAAAACAAATACTTGTTTCTGTCAAAACCGATGGAGATAAACTCAAATGCTTAAACGATGCAATCCAAAGCATTGAGTGCGCAAAGGAAGAAATTGAAAAGCATGGCATAGATAAAGGCAACCCAGAACCAAAAGCCCTAATCCAAAATGCCTGTAGAAGCCTAAACGCAATGGGTGAGCAAGCAGAGAAAGACATACCTAAATCTGTAGGCGAGAACACGATGATTCTCGGTTTTTGCAAAACAGTCATCCCCTTGCTGAATATGATCATCGAAAACGAGATGACCAACCCTTGATTGAAGGTTAAATAGCAAGTATCTCAATGCACAACTCAGTGCAAACTCTGCAAATCAATTACTCAATCGCTGATGGCTCTTCATCGGCGATCTCCTTCCAAAATTAATTTACTTTAACCTGCATTTGGCATTGCAATGCCAAGTCGTTGTGGTATTATATCTGTCGTGGTCAGGGAGGTGGTTCTCTCAGACCTTATAGGGTTAGAAGCCCTGCACAACACAGGTTAAGGAAATAAACATGGCTTACTACAAACAAGCAAATCTAATAACTGAATCCCTTCTTATCACAGCCGATCTAATTGATTCAATGATGCTGGTGGACGAAACGGAATTGACGAAACGAGCACTTAAGAAAGGCGTTGCTGAAATCAAGTCTCTGACTCGTAATAGGCAATACGAAGGGTGGGAAGCGGCAGTGCATCATGAGTTCAAAGTAATTCGCAATCACTTGAACTTTATGCTTCTGGATTTAAGCAAGCGCCCAGAGCTTGGTGATAAGTACTACTATCACCAAGAAGCAGTGAAAAAGCAAATTGCACTAATCGAGAAATACGCCTTCAACTAGACCGTCTCAATGGCTCCCTAAACAACGGAGCCTAACCCCCCAATTACACAGTGATTATTATAAAATATCCCTGACACGGGCAAAATCCTAATGCTAGCAGAGCATGGACATTCAATCTTCGTAGCGATTATCTAGAGTAGCCAGATGGACACCAAGATTGGTGTTGCATTGCCAACTGATTGTGGTATTATATCTCTCGTGGTCAGGGAGGTGGTTCTCTCAGACCTTATAGGGTTAGAAACCCTGCACAACACAGGTTAAATTAAAATGTACGATTACTTCAAAGAACTATCTACCTTTTGGCAAACTGCCACTGCATTCGCATACTTTATTCACTTCCAGTACGTCTTCTGGCTTCTTCTAAACAAAGTTAAGTTCTCAGAAACAAAGATGCTACACAAGATCGGCATTGTACTATGCTCGCCATCACTACTCGCTATCAAGTTAGTCACCAATGTCATCCTAAAGGTCTTTAACAAGCAAAAGACACAAGCTAAGCATTAAACCAAAAAGGGGAGAGCACCTCCCCTAGTCGAAAAGCAGGGACACTTAACATGAAGCCTAAATTGGAATTTATAACCCGAAACCTCAGCGAACACACGGTGATTGTCGGTCACGTGGTGACGAAAGACCTTCACTCGCCCGTCATGTCTATGGGTGAAGTCTCTATCAAGAAAGAAATGTCGGAAGGGACTGATACATACATCAACGTAACTATCTCAAAAAGCACAAAAGCCGATATAAGAGATAGCTACGGCTACTCATTATCTAAGTCTGAAGATATGACAATGATTCCTAAGCTCCCAATTTGGAGGGGCTCTACGTTGAAATTTGATGACACGCTTCTTGGTAACTACGTCGTTTTAGACACATTCCACACAAAAGAAGAGTCTGAGTCAGAAGTGTTTTCTATGTACAATCGTTGTCTGTTCACTTCAGTATTAGAAAACACAATTGACACAAGCTGTGGACGCGAGCACCTGCACTGGGAAACCATTAGCTCTTACGAGTCGGAACACTGTTACCAGTTCCGCATGAAAGCTGTAGAAACATCTGACCCTTTACACATCCTTTACAGAGAAGGAGAACTTCTTGATGAACACCTTAAAGGTGAAGGGCTATGCGGAATCTTAAGATTGCCATTATGGCGAGATATGAAGGGAGAACACTTCGCCTTTCGCTGGTTTGTTAACAAAGATGTTGTAACTACCCTAAACAAGATGCGTAAACACACAGTGAACAATACAACTCCTTCTAAGGGCTTGCTGGATAAAGTAGAAGAGTTGAACATAAGACACCTCTGTTGCTCATCGCACCCGAACCCAGAGTACATTGAATACTTAAAGTTTGTTCACGGAGAAAGCCCAAAAATCGACGCAGACGAAGTTGATTTCTTTCTGCCAAACATCACGATGTTACGGATGATTGATAGTCGAACAAAAATGTTTTTTAAATCTCGAAAATAGTATCTTCTCGAACCAATTTTAATTTGTTTATCATCGCCCGTTGGGAGGGCGATAAGGAATAAAATGAAACCGTCATTTACATCTTATGAGATCACAAACTTCTCTAACCAGAAAGGCACAAATATCGGATTCAGTCACGACCATCACTCACATGTGCTTAATGTGTTCGTGGATAACACTGAGTGCCCTACTACTTTGCGTGTATGCCACAACGATGATTCAAGCGCTATCATCCTGACTAATGTAAGCAACGATGAATACAAAGAGCCTGTAGTGGCGTTCAGCGAAGATAAGGCTTATTGCTATGTCACATTCCGCAACGTGGAGCTACATGTCAAGATTGATGACGAATCACTAGTCTTTGATGTGTGGGACAAAACCAATGACGAGTGCATTGATACAAACACCCTAGGGTACGAAGACATCGAGGAGCATACAAGAATAGTAGAGAAGGATTACTTTGCCTATGGGTTTACTCACGATGACGTAGAGGAGTTAATGGATAGTTTTGATGATGCCATGGCTGCACTAGATAAACCAAAACAACAATAACTAAGCAGCAAACGACCAATCTAAGAAATGTTTGTCATTTGTTTTTAAAAACATTTGATTTGTGTGGCTGGTGGCGTATAATAAACATCATTAACTAGGGAGTGGTTTCCCTAGCCACAACGCACAGGTTAAGGCAATAAATCATGACAAACGTTTCTAACGAATTACTCCAAAAACGATACCCCCACCTTGAGTTGCTAGGTGCGCAACACGACTCGAAGGCAGTTGCGAAGAACGTCCGTAAGCACTTAAAAACACTTTTCCCGAAATCAAAGATTAGTGTTAAATCAAAAATCGGCCAGATTGACATCAGTTGGACTGATGGTCAAACGAACCAGTCTATTGAAAACGCCATTAACCCATTCAAGAAAGCAACCTTTGAAGGAAGCGTTGATGATTCCTTTGCATTCCATAGCACCGCTTTCAATGATGCATTTGGTGGTGTTAAGCTAATCACCCTAACACGTGACCATAGTAAAACCGCAAAACAAGAAGCGATCGAAGAACTCAGCTCAAGACTTAAAAACGAATACCCTGAGCTCACACTTGAGAACTACGAAGAAGGAAAACTCATTGACATCTACCCAGAAGGTGAAGATGAGTCACTCTCGACTCTAATTAGAAAATCTATCTTCGAAAAGTCATATACATAATTCAAATTACTAAAGCGCCCTTACTAGGGCGCTCCCTAGCTCAGATGTAGAGGTAAAAAGCCTTATGACAACACCATCTTTTACAGAACCAACCATCGAATCCGAAGGGAAGGTTATATTTAACAAAAACATGATTATCCTCGGGTGTCCGCATTGTAACTCCCAACCTGTAATCGACACACTTGGCACAGAGTGTGAGATCACTTGCTCCGGATGTGGGTTCCCGTCATCTAGTTTTTCATTTCTTGATTTTTTAGACCGTGAAGTCATCCATGAGCATGAGTTCAAAGACTACTATTACGAAGATAAAATCCGAGCAATGGCAGAGCGATTCCTGATCGACAAATGGAATACCCGATTCATCAATGGCAAAGTTAATCGACTACCAACAAACCGCGCATTTCAAATCAATGGCATCGGCGGTGAAGACTATGGTATCTGGGTACAGAGGGACGTGGTTAACGACGATGAGTGTGGTAACTCATACACAATTACAGTCTACGGCAAAGTGGATGATGATTATGAACTATCAGGAGTAATCGCCTTCGACTCAAACACTTTCAAATCAAAGGGAGGATGGGTCAACTTCCCTACTGAAAACTTAATCATTACAGAAATTACCAAAGAATACTATCACGGCAGCTAGGAGTGAAGGCTATGAAAAACAAGCAGATTAAATCAATCAAGCCCATCCTTCGCGCACAGGTAGCGCCGCTGTATATAAACCTCTACCAAATTGAAGTGGCATACAAAACAAAGCATGGGCAAACCTACCATGACTTCTTTGTTAAAGAGAATGACGCAATCTTCCTAAACAATGCATGTCTGGAAATCATGAAAGAACCAGTAAAAGAACATCATGAAATGCTGGTGGACGCGCTAAAGATGATTCCCGAAGTAAACACTAATCCAGTGTCAAATGACATCGCCCAAATCTTCGAAGCTGAAGGGTGTGAGGTTATCAGCGTCTCTGTTAAGCGTTACTACGACATGTTCGGTCGCTCTTGCCCCGTCCTAGTCAACAAGGAGTTTGACATTAACTCACCATGCGTGCTTTTTAGCACCAACGGCAGAACCTTAATTGACGATGACAACGTGGACGTTATCGACTTTGAGCATCTTCGATTGAGCAATTACCGCGATAAAGAAGATAAAGGTTTCCCCGAAGTCCCTGTAGAGACAGAGAATGAGACGTTTGTAGCCATTGCAACATGCACTCTTAAGGAAACTAACATCCTCGTTAGCAATAACCAAAATGAAAAAGGATACACCGTTATCCGAGTTAACAAGATTACCAGAGAGATCGAATGCCCTGAAAACCCCGATATGTTCAAGGACATTAAAATAAAGAATCAGGTGTTCTGAAAATTATGAAAGCGAGGGCTTATGTCTCTCGCTTTTTTTATACAATCACACCTAACGTTAGTACAACATTAAGCAGGAATAGCAATGGGGTTATTATTTTCTCGACTATGGTGTGTGACATCAACCCATGCCAGTGACATGAAAATTGTTAAGTTAGTTTGTTTCATGGGGAACCCCATTTTTCCGCCAAGTAAAGATACGTACGTATGTGCCTCTCAGGAGGACGCAGAGGCGTTTATTATGGATTTCATGAACGTACGCACTAATAAACCAGAATAATCCAGCCAGAAGCTTTACAGAGACGCTCTTCCCTTTGTTTTACCTGATTCCCTTGATAGAAGAATATATTCATCCCTAGATAACGACGTGACGTCAGAACTAACGTATTCACAATCACCAAACCCATTCAACTCACGGATGTACGATGCATTATCAAGCTTAGTTATTAGAACACTCTTTAGGGACGGCAAGTAATAGACCTTATCAAGCAGTTTATAGTCACCACAAAGATAGACAGAGCACAGAGGTGTACGTTTGATTAGGTCATTAATCTCAATAAACGTGTCTGACTTAAGCAGGGAGCTGTGATTTATCACAAGTATAAAACCATTACTCAAGTCTAAATGACTAACCCCTGAAAGGTATCTTACAAACGCTCTGATGTAAGTATCATAAAAGTCGGCATCCCCTTCTATTGAAATAACTTGATTACCATCATCAACAGGGTCTGACAGTAACAGCTCTATATCATCAATAGCATCTGACTCCGAGTGCAAATAGTCAGAAATCCTCGAATCCGACTGCTCACCAAGACCTAAGACGTAATGCGGTCTTTTTCTTGCCCATAAATTTGAACTTAGACACTCAAAAGCGTAGGAACGGGGCAGATCCCAGTAAGAACCAACAAAAGCACAAGACCTTACATGCTTAAAAAACTCTTCTGTATGACAAATACTATATCCATCATCTACACGAGATAATGACTTCAAACCAAGAGCTGATGCAATAGAGTCAGCAACGAATACATTTAACTTCTTGAATAGATTTAACACTCATCCCCCAAAGAATCGACATCACTAAATTGTTTAATACCTATACAAATTGAAATTAGGAATAGTCAAATAATCGACGTAAAATTTTCATTTGGTGTTGCATTGCCAAGTGGTTGTGGTATTATGACTCTCGTGGTCAGGGAGGTGGTTCTCTCTGAATAAATACAGGTTAAGGAATAAAATGATTACTACAGCAACTCCATGTCATGCAGAAAACGAACGCATTCAACTCATCCGTCAAGAAGAAGGCGCTATTGTAATCCTTAAAGAGGAATTGTCTAATGCTGACCCTAAACACTGGCGCACAAAAGAATCACAGAAGATGCTGGAGAGCGCTCTCGCGAAGAAAGATTCACTAATCGCACACTACGAAGAAGTGTTTGGAAAGACATACAACAAAGAGCTTAACCAATTACTGAGTGAGTTTAATCATAATTCTGAGATGGCAAAGAACATTCTGAACGATGAATGGCGCGTCGCCTCTATGATGACCGTAGATGAGGCTGAAGAGTTAGCGAAGCAATATGAAGCTCGAATGTGTGCTAACCGCAAGGAACTCAAAGAAAAGCACAATTACGAAGTTTAAACACAGTTGTTCATGGTAGGGAGTGGTAGCCCTACCCTTATTCAAAATAACATCCGCCAGCATCAGAATTGTTGTTGCAATGCCAAGTGTTCGTGGTATTATACAAGAACCGAATGACAATGAACTCAAACATGGTTGTGTCGTTTGGTGCTGGTGGCTGTTAACTTTCGCTCTTTAAAAAATCAGGTTTAGATTATGCAAAACGGTATTGTAGTTATTGATACCTTCTCTAAAGAAGTAAACATCATCGGCGGCGACAAACAGGTCGTAGAACTATCATTAGTTTTGGAATCAGAATCCAACCTATTCTTTGCGGTTGACTCTGACTATCTTGGGCAAGCTGTTGATGCTGTGCGTTCACCATATGGTAATGGGACTGTTATTATTGATGGTTGTCATGATGACGGCTCCAATCTGCAATCAGACGCAATCCAAGAAAGCTATCATGCCAAGGGGATGGATGAGCACCCTCACCATACTAAAAATACGTGGGTAAATGACGTGAAAGCAGGGGTAACAATCTTAGGTTATTGGGATTGGGTTTCTTCAGCACTATCTTAAAAAATCATCGGTGGTATTATTATTTTAGTAATAGTGCCACTTATTGGTTGAATTGGTGATCTGCCTCTGTTGAAATGAATTTAATCTTGTTCAATTAATTAATTTCAGGAAAAGTAAGATGGCTCAGAGATTACTTCAGTTTGCAGTAGATGATGGTTCAACAAATGTAAAAGTAAGCTGGCTACAACACGGTAAGCTACAAAACCTAATCTCCCCTAACTCATTCCGTAAAAACTGGAAGAGTGCAGCTCTACGCAACGACAAGAAAATCTTCAACTACGAAATTGGTGCAACCAAGTATACGTATGATGCTACATCCGACAAGGTGTTGGAAACTACTCACGTAGACTACCAATACTCAGACCTTAACCTACTTTCAGTGCATCATGCCCTACTACAAACTGGCATTACACCTCAAAAAGTTAAGCTGGTGGTTACTCTGCCTATCACTGAATACTATAACCCAGACGACTGCCAAAAGAACCTTACTAACATCCAACGTAAGAAGGACAACCTAATGAGAGAGATCTCATTGAATAAAGGTGAGCTTTTTGAAATCGTTGATGTAGAGGTTATGCCTGAAAGCTTACCAGCAGTTCTATCCACTCTAGTCAGTTCAAATTGTCACGAGTTCACACGATCTCTAGTGATTGATCTAGGCGGAACAACTCTTGATATGGGTGTGATTGTTGGCGAATTCGATGATGTTTCTGCTATATACGGCAACAATGAAATAGGTGTATCAATGGTAACAGATGTTGCTCGTAAAGCTCTTGCAAACGCTGATAGTGATGCAAGCTATCTTGTTGTTAATGAATTCATTAAACAACGAAATAACCCTGATTTCGTTCGTGAAGTGGTTAACGATGAGCAACAAACACCAGATATCCTGCGTCGAATTGAAGATAAGATTGAAGAGCTTGGGCAGCAGGTTTCAACCGAGGCTAAGAAATTCGCGAAGAATGTGAACCGTGTTTACATTGTTGGTGGCGGTGCAGATCTTATCGCTTCCCCAATCAGAGAAGCATACTCTAAACTTGGTGATCGTGTAGTCGTTGTTAACGAATCTCAATCAGCACTTTCTCAAGAACTTTGCTTGTACTTTGCAGAGGACGAGCCAGCTATCATTGATGGTGAAGCTGCGTAGTTTAAGGAAGTATGAAAATGATCAACCGCCTACAAAAGATGACTTTCACCTTGCACTTTGACACAAAGGGCAATAAGGCTGACCGTTGTGCGAGCAGTATTTTACGCAAGTGGGCGGAAGATATATCCGCTCTTAGCAACTCAAAGGAAGGTTCGAACGTTGAGTTGATGTATGCAGCGGACATACACAAACAGGTTTACATGGCGGGGTTATTCCTGCACCTGCTATCTCCAACATCTACTCGACAGCTATCTAATTTGTTAATCGAAGGTCAAATAAACAAAAAGAACCTGATTAACTCCTTAACAATTGGTGATGTCGCAACTGAAGACGAATTGACGGAGTTAACGATTCGTGAATCCGCACCTGTAGATCATAATGGTGAGCTTGGTGATGTCTTGGCAGAGGTTGTGAAATTGAAGGAGATGTTGAGTGGTGCGCCAATCAGCATATCTGACTCAACACCTGAGGTTGCTATAGACACTCAACGTGATGTTAAGGAAACCCTTGATATACTTAAATCTATGAGTACAAATCAAGTGTCACCTGTTACCGACACATCAAGTATTGAGAAACAAATTACTAAGCAGAACGAGATGCTGTCAGAGATTTTGTCTTCAATCAAAGCTGGTGGTCAGACTCAAACTAACAAATCTGGTCACCATTCAGAACCTTCTATCACTCGTGCTGAAGACAGCGGAGAGCCTGTAGTTGTAACCCAAGGGAATCTAGATCAAGAGACACAGGACAGAATTAACAAAGCAAAAAGGGTAAAAGGGAAAGGTTGTTTTTAAAAAACTCTTGACTTAGAAGAAAATGAGGTTATTATTCTCGACAGATTTAACACATTCGGGAGCAAAAAATGATTATCAAATTCTTCAAAGACGATTGGAAAAATCTTTTCTTTGTAACGTTAGCTACTTTGGTTTACGCACTTTTATTCTTTTCAAGAATTCAAGATGCATCTATCAAAATCTGGTTCCAAGCATTAGTTGAGGCAGCCCCTCTTATCTTTGGTGTAGTGTCTATTGATCACACGTTGCAACATTTAGCAAAAAACTACTACAGGGAACAAACCTCAATTAACTAAGGGAGCTGATGGCTCCCTTTTGTTTACTCAATATTTGTACTGTAGCTTTCACCAACGCTAGGGTGTTCAATTACAAATTTAGCTACACCTAAATTAATACTTCTAGTTACCTTCACCTCGCCATCCTTTGATTCGTATATCCAATATTTGGGTTCCGGATTAAACCTCATCAAATCAACGGCTTGATTTTTTTTACAAGACCACTCTACACCTAATGCAGTCTCATCAAGGATGCATGATATCGCCAGCTCCTGATCAAAGTGTGTAAAACTTACACCATTCAAATTAGCGTCAATTTTCATTATTGTTGGAATCCAAGTGGCTGTTATGCCTGTTAAGATCAACCCCCATACCAGTTTTCTGTATTTTGGATTGATTACATTAGTTCTGAGCATTCGTTTTTTCTTAAAAGTAATAGATTTGTTTTTGCCCATCAATTACATTGGAAGAAAACGAAAACATGAATATTTCATCCATTCAGAGATTTCTTGAGGAAGACTCAAGAGTGAAGATTAACAATGTTAATCAAGGGGTTAACGAAGGGAGCATTAATGCTACTGTTACTGGCCCAGCTATTGATATTAATGAGCAGTATGAACTTACAATCGAAGCTTCAAGAGATGGCTTAAGATTTTACGTTCAAGGTGTTGAGGGGTTTCAAGAAACCAAGAATTCGAAAAACCAAATAAATGAATTTTTAAACGGATTGATTGAGAACGGGCTTAAGCACGAAGATAATACAGGAATGTTCAGAGACGACAGTCACAAAATGTTTATAAATGGAATTGAACAAAAGATTGATAGTTTTAATAGAAAAAACACAAAGACTCCTCTACCAGCCCCATCACCAACTCTTATGGATGCTTGCGCTAATACTAGCTCATTAAGCCCTAAGAAGTAAAAATGAACCTCTTAATCACCGTTCCAAAAGAGTTTTCTAACGGCGTCGCCCTCAAGCAAGTACTAGAGGGCGCTTGTTTGTACAAAAAGCCTTCATTAGTAAGAATTACAAATAGCAATGTTTTTTTAGAAGAAGGAATCAAAGTTGCTATCTTAAATGAAGATGAAAATATCTCATTCACTCATTACATAACCATCTTAAACTCTTGCAAACAAATCCCAAAAAATACTGTCAATACAGAAACATCTAAGTTTTACAAATCAAGCCTAACTTACACTACAAACATCAAGGACAACCATGAGTATGATCTGTACATTGGTCGAGGTTCAATTTATGGAAATCCTTATTCAAGAAGGGATGGTTTTACCAAAGAAGAATGCATACACAACCACTCTTACGATTTCTGTCGAGAAATACTACCCAATATCCAACAAATTAAAACCGATCTAGATAATAAAAAAGGCATCCGCTTAGGTTGTTTTTGCAGCCCTAAATCCTGTCATGGTGATATTTACACTTGGTATTGCAATAAGACATCTCCGATAATGCCACTAAACTAGTTTCACTTTGGTAAAATGAAGTTAAATTATTTTTGTTCAGGAAATGAAAATATCCTATCTTCCCATTAAATGATTTTTTGGCATGAGAAAATACATAAACATTGCTGTGGCATCATTACTAACGTTCGGTCTTTCTTCCTGCGCCAATATTGAAAGCACAGGAACGAACACCCCTTACAACGCGTGCCAAATCTTAATGAAAAATAAAGATTGGTTTCAGGCATCAAGATTAGTAGCTGAAAAATGGGGAATACCTATCTCCGTTCAACTCTCTGTAATCAAGCATGAGAGTACTTTTAACGGTGACGCATCTGCCACTACAAGCAGTGCTTACGGTTACGCTCAGGCTCTAACAGGAACGTTTAATGAATACAAAAAGGAGACCAACAATAATAATGCATCTAGAGGTTCATATTCGGACTCAGTTGACTTTATAGGTTGGTATTTTAGCAAAACAACAAAATCCTTAAGACACTCAGCCTACGATGCTGAAACTTTCTACCTTGCGTACCATGATGGAATTGGTGGTTTTCGAAACGGAACTCACAAGAAAAAGCCGTGGCTTGTAGAGAAGGCAAAAAAAGTCCAAGCAGTGGCAAACCAGTACAGATTACAAATTAATAAATGCAGATTACCTAGGTGACAATAATGAATTACGATTTCCAAAATGCAGTAATCAAAGTTGTTGGTGTTGGTGGCGGTGGCTGTAACGCAGTTAACCATATGATCGCCCACAATATTGATGACGTTGAATTCTACTGTTTAAACACAGACATTCAAGCTCTAAGAAAAAGCCAATGTCCACAAGAAAACATTCTTCAGATTGGGGCGAAAAACACCCATGGACTTGGTGCGGGTGCAAACCCAAATAAAGGTCGAGAAGCAGCAGAGGAAAATATAGAAGAAATCAGAGAGCTTTTGTCAGATGCTGATATGGTCTTTATTGCTGCTGGAATGGGTGGAGGAACCGGAACAGGTGCAGCACCTGTGGTTGCTCAGTTAGCTCGTGAAATGGACAAGCTCGTCATTGGTGTTGTAACAAAGCCATTCTCTTTCGAAAGTAATAAAAGAATGTACTTTGCAGAACAAGGTATTGGTGAATTACGTAAGTACGTTGATTCGCTTATTGTAATACCCAATCAGAAGCTGATGGAACGCCTGCCTAAAAACATACCACTAACGGCTGCATTTGCCGCTGTAAATGATGTTCTTCATGTGGCTGTCAAGGGTGTATCAGATTTAATTCTTAAAGAAGGTTACGTTAATATTGACTTTGCCGACATCAACACTGTTATGACCAATAGCGGCCTAGCGATGATGGGACGTGGTGAAGGCACTGGCGAAGATCGTGCTCTTCATGCAGTTAAGTCAGCAATCTCTAGTCCACTTCTTGATGACATTAAGATTGAGAACGCAAGTGGTATTATTGTTTCAATTTCTAGTGGGCTTGATATCACTCTTGAGGAACTTGAGATCATTGGCGAAGAGATTAGCAAGCTAGCTCGTGAAGATGCTGTTGTTGTCTTGGGTAATACATTTGAAGATGGATTAACTGATGAACTTCATGTAAGTGTTATTGCTACTGGTTTAACAAGCGTCAATGAAGAAGTTGCTGAAGAAAAACCAGTTAGTGCAATTAAAGTAACTAGCCGTAATCTTCAACAACCAACTCAAACAAAACCTGTACAAGAGAAACCTTCAGAGTCGCTTCGTGTCCCTGACTTTCTAAGGCAGAGATCGGAATAGATTGCTTTATGTGAGGTGTGCCATAAATCTGGCATGCCTTCTTCAAAAATCGAGTTTCAATCTGAAAAGAAGCACACTCAAATTGAGTGGCATGCACTTATCCATTCTCCCTATGTTACTGAGACGCTAATTGCCTAGTGTCTATTTTCGTCCCAGTAACACTTTTGGAAATTACTGATTCCTAAAGATTTCCCATGGATTTTTCTGAGTTACCCCTCCCTCAATTAATGCTGGTACGGCTTCAATTTTGAACGAACTCATAAGGTTCAAAAGCCCATATAAATCCTGCTTATTATTACAAGAGGGAATGCTTTTATTTCTTATACTCTCACCTTGCACAACAAACGAATTCACTAGAGTATTTGCTGCCCTCTGCTTTGGTAAACATTGTAACCCTAATGACTTTGAGATAACTTCCCTTTCCATATTTCTACTTACAGGTATAAATGTGATTTCTTCAAACTCATTTCTTGGAAGTTTGGCCTCAAGTTTTTTTACGTAGCTTGTAGAAAATGGACATGTATAATCAACGATCACAACTCTGCTTGTGTTAACCTTACCTTTAAGGTTGAATCCAAATTTTTCACCATAACTCTTAATTAATCCCTGCCTATAGTTCCATAGATTTTCGGTCTTTAACTTAAGCTTACCTTCTACAATGTGAGCAGGAAAACCATCTAAAAAATATTCACCATTTTGAGTGTTTTTCATCGCCACCCCTCCCATGTAGTTAGGGTAGATCTCAAACTCCCCATCATTAAAATGACTCCCTAGATTTTGAAGCGTATCTTCACTTAAATCGTTTGCAAAAGAGGGTGATTGAAATGCAATACTTAGGATTAAAATCTTTAATGTTCTGAACTTATATTTACTCATAAAATTGATTACCTTTACTACAAAAGTAATACAAAAATTCAGGCATGATAACCCAAGTAATACCATTAGAAATCCTTACTTTAAGTAGTGCTTTATTCAAAGTGTCTACAAAGCAAGATGATGCATTCACGTGTGATGTTAAAAAGATAAATTTAGAAAAATCCGAACTTATTATCTCGTTAAACAAGAAGATTGAAAGCTCAAACTTAACTCTTAACCTCTGGTGCACAAAAGGCCATTATTCAATTGATTTAAGGGTTAAGGAAGAACTTCGAAATGAGAAGGACTATCTTGTTAAAATCGGCAGCATAAAACATCTTAACGGGGCTCCGTATACCTTATCTGAAAAAGGGTGTTTTATCGTGTTCGAAGACCCTCAATTGAGAACAGATTTCTCACCTAAATCAACTCAAGTAATGCATGAAATATTTGGGTATTCTGAAGGATTTGTAGTGATAGACACAGGTTCTACAGACTTAAGTTATTCAGTAGCAAAATCATTAGAAGAGAAAGAAAAAGTTGAAATAAGAAGCACTGATTCTACTTACCCATACACCTTACTAAAAGGTAACAAAACTGAAGTTTGGGGAAAGTATCTGAAGGTTAATCTATCTGAAGATAAGTCAGCTCAATTTTCTTCAAAACTAACCCCGCTATGCCGAAAGAATGCCACAAAACTAATACAAAAAGGCTAGAACAAAACCATGAAGACACTGATAAGAAATCTGTTCATAACCCTTGCGATCAGCACTACGACCTTAACGTCTTATGCTTCATCAACTGACGAAAAGATTTACTACAAAGAAGTTGAAAAAGGAGACTTTGTTGTTAGTAATAAGGAAAAAACAAAAGTAGAAGTTATCTATTTCTACAGTCACAACTGCACAGCATGTCGAGTATTTACCCCTGCTTTTGAACAATGGACTCAATCTGTAAATGGGGACTCAATCAGAGTGATAAAAATCCCTGTAACACCGAGCCCTCGCTGGATATGGGCTACAGTATTACAGTTAGCAATAGAAGACTTAAAGATCGACGTAAAGTCATCAGATATAACCAAAAAACTAACCGATATAGGTGCCACAATTTCGGATAGAGACTCAGCAATCGCCTTCTTAATGAACGAACTAGGTGTTGATTATCTAACAGCTGAAAATTCAATAAATCTTGAAAGATATAAGACAAAAATCGAAAGGTACGAGGCTCTATTTAAGGAGTTTGAAGCTGCTGGTACACCAAACGTAGGTATAACTACATCCACCAGCATCAGGTACATTATCGGGCCACAATTGAATCTTAATTTTTATGAGATGCTAAGCGCCATAAATGGAATAACAACATTCTATACTAGCAAAGAATTGATATAAAAATTGCAATAAAAAAAGGCACTACCATTAGTGCCTTTTTTTTCATGGTTCTAGACCACTAAACAACCTCATCTAGCAACTCTTTATGTATTGGTCTATAGCCATAAAAAGACTCAAGCAAATACTTATCAATCCCAAATATTGTGTTATCCATAACAGGGTAAGGATAAGGTATGTTTGTAGTCTTCTCTGTTAAATAGTGCCCCCAGAACCCACATACTTCTACCCAAGCAACTGAGCGGCCAAGATTGTTAAACATATAGAACAATTGTCTGTCTTCCTTCTTGAGCCAAATGAAAGAACAAGATGGCAAAACTCCGCCTTCCCATGCCTTTTCTATAACTCTTGCCATAACAGTCATATCGTAGGCATGAGAGCTAATGCATTGCCTTATAACCTCATTGTTTCTTAACTCACTAATAATGGCATTAGTCTCTATATTTGCTGCTTTACGAGCTCTGTGTTTTTTCATTGACTCTTCTATTGCACCCTTAGGAATAGTTGTCGCAACAAAGGCATCTAAATAGTCTAAAGGCTTGAAGATATTGAATGGGTTCAACACGAACTTTAAAGACTTCATCCAAACTGGGAAGAACCCCGGTTTGCTTGAGTATGCCTCCGCTAATAGTTCTACTAATTTCTCACTTCTATCTTTGCCCCTAGCAGGAGAAACAGCCATCGGCATTGCAGCGGCAATTACGTATTTTTTTTCCCGTGATAAGTTATCAAAACCAGTCCACTTATTACCTAATTGCTTAACAAGAAGTGTTCGCAAAGTGTCTGTGTTTAACCAAAATTCTTCTCCATGATCCGTCTCTTCAGTTTCTATACAACCATTGTCCGTTAGGTATTTCTTAATCTTTGGTGACATGCGCCAATGGCCTTCATCAAGAGAAGCCCATTTTTGAGGGTTGTCATACACAACTGGCAGTAATTCTTTAAACCCTCCAGACATAGTTTCAGCAAAGGAATCCAACGTAAATTCTGTGTTGTACTCATTGATATTCCTAATTTTTCTGTATACACGATAAAAAAGCAGCAAGAATACCGGAGCAAAGAATGCAGATTGCAATCTAGCAATGATCTTAAAGTCATCTAAGATACTGCCTGTACTATCTGTGATTGACTTGGCTATCTGTAAGTTAGTTGTTGTATCTACATGATTGAGAAAGTTTAGCGCCTTGACAACGTAGAAGGTGATATTTGATGTATCCACCTTCCCTCCTACATAGAAGAAATCTACCCAGAAAAACATGTATTTTGAGTTATTTGCAACAACGTCTATTTGTAGTAGTGCGTCCATACCTGTAAAGAACCAATAACGTGTGTAATACAGGAAAGCGGCGTATTGAGGGAAAAAGTATTTGTTAAAAATTATCGGCAAAACAACCATTAGTATGATCACTGTCAGCATAAGCGCCATACTTGTTTCTTTACCATTGTTAGAGGATTGATCCATTTTCCTCTTATTATATAAATAAAAATCGAGCACCTTGAAGTGCTCGATTTGATGATTTACCTAAGTACCTCGATTCTTTCTAGTCTATCTGGCGAATTCTCTTTAACAGCTATGAGGGCAGAGGTTAAATTTGAAATCCTCTCTTGGTATTGGGCTTTTTCATGCTCGAAGAAATTACGTAGAGCAATTTGGTTCATCATTTCAGTTAAGTGGCCTTTCTTCGTCTGTGTTGAACCTATCTCTTCAAGCTCTTGTGATTTCTTTGTCATCATGTAGGCAAGCGTATCAAACCTAGACATAGGAACCTTAACACCCTTGTCAGTAGCTACCCTGTTATTGATTGAAGTGCTAAAGCTATAGTTTGCTAAAGACAGTGCTGATTCTAATTGCTTGTATCTTGATGCAAGTACAGAGTTATTCTCTTGTGCAGATGGTGATGGGCGTCTTAACGCCCCAACACGAAGAATATTAGAGTAGTAGTCCTTTGCAGCCTTTAATTCGAAGTCACTATAAGTATATTCCGTTTGATACCCAGTCTCAGGATCAATTCCTTCACTATCTATATTGATTGGCTTAAGAGCTACAAATGACATTACATCCGCATATGGTATTGGCGCAGCCTCATCACACACACCTTCTTCAACGTCCTTTTTGGAGCAGTAATTCTTCAAGTGATTAAGTTGAGCATCTCTTGCGACAGTTCTTGTATCTTTAATTTCTGATGTTTTGATTTCATTCTCAGAAAGCATCGATTTCATAACATCTTTGCGAGCAAGATAACCTGTACGACCAAATGAACTCTTCTTGATTTTGCTCTCGGCACACATTGTTCTAAAGTACTGCTCTGACGTACCGCCTTTAATACCATCATTGTGAATTAACTCGTTCTCGAACATCTTTCTTTCAGTTTCCATCTCAGCAATGAATGAAGCCTTTAACTCAGAGTTAACCTGATCAATTTGCGCTTTGCTTATTGAAGCCAGCGCAGACGACTCTTTAATTGCCTCTAATATCTGCATATCTCTTGATGTGATGGCATTTTGGATATTAGCAAACGAAACCTCAATCTGTAACGTAACTGGCTTCACAACTGTAGATTTAAAAGCCTTACGCAAGTTATCCATATCCCTCATTGCAGAGCCCGTTAGAGCAATTACAGAACCTGCCGTTGAACATACAGCGTATGAAGTACTTGGCGTAAGCAGTAGGACACTAGTAAGAGCAATAGCTTTGAGTGAGTTTTTCATTACTTGCCTCCTTTGTCTTGCATGTACTTAATGTTGTCTGGCGAGTTTACTTCTTGAGCAAGCAAAGTAGCCATAAGCAACTCTTGCTTTTCCAATCTAACCATTTCATCGAACAACATTTTATTTGCAAGTACCATCTGTTTAACGGATTCACTAATCATTGCTTTCTCATTCATCGAACCTAACTTCTCAATGTTTTCAGGTGAGAACATATCTAGGTTTTCATCGATTTCGTAACGCAACTTATCTAGCTTTGCCGCCCCATCCTCTCTTTCTTTAAATGGCTTCTCGCCTTGAGGCGAAGTTAGGTCAACTTTTTCAGACAACACTTGCCCACGTCGATCGCTTACCGATGTATCAAAAGAGCTTCTAGCCATACTTAAGGAAGCGTTTCTAGACAAAAATGCCTGCTGAAATGCAGCAGAGGAACCTTGAGATTTATCAGATTTATTCTGATTGTGCACGATGTCCGCGCTTATGATGTTATCCGTAAACCCAACGGCAGCACGTAACTGAGCTTCGGAACGATAAGTCTCAGTAATTGGTGGCAAGCCCTCAAGACCTTCTACTCCAGTTCTGTCTAAGTTTTCATGTTTAGAGAGAGAAATTAGGTCTTCAATCTTAGGATCTGTTTTGTCTATGTATCCATCTCCACCTACATCAGCAGGTGAATAAAAGTTTGAAGCAGATGTATCACCGTTTGGGACAATCTTATTGTTCAGCATATCTTGTATAAACTGAGCTTCATCGATTTCGGCTCCGCATAATCCGATTGCTTTGTCTTCTGGCGTACACGTAACCTCTCTAACCTCCTTAATCCTACTAGCGACAGCATCACCACCAGCAGTGCTATTAATTACTGCATTTACTTTAGCTGCTGACTCTAGCTTGGTTTGAGTATTGGAAATTGCAGATTCCTCCCTTTCAATTTGTGCTCGTTTATTTGCATCACACATTTCTGCATAATGAGCCAGAATTGCGCTCGGGAAGAAAGGTACTTGCTGACCACACTGATTAGCGTCACAAACTGGTTTTCCATCTTTCATTTTCATTGGAACGTCACTCATAACAGAGATGCTCTGACCATCTACATTGCTTTTAGCGTACTGGATGATATCTGTCATATTTGCGTTCCTTAGATCTGGTCTCTGCAAAAGCTTTCTGGATTCTGTAACCATTTCCTTGCGCATACCCGGAATTGGTGACATACCATCTCTTATTCTCCTCGCGTTCTGTTCAGCCTGAAACTCCATCATTGACTTAGATTGAATATTTTGAATCTGCATGTATTCTTGTGTAGCTTGGTTACTTGAAGAATAAATACCCTTAGAGATCTCCATTGCCCCTGAACTGGTTGAGCTAACTATTTGTTGAGTTCCTGTGTTGAGTCCAGCAGTGATCTCGGCAGCCGCTAATGCATAATCTGCCTGAAGTTGTATCAATGGAATTTGAGCTGCACCATCAAGGGATGTTGCTGTCCAATAGGCGTTAGCTGAAGTAGCAGTAAACACAGACAAACAAATTGCTGAAAGCTTGAGTTTTTGTCCTCTTTTAAAACTAATCATTTTAGTTATATTTTAAGTTTAAATGAGCTTTTGAGCCAAATTTAAAGCCAAATCAATTTCTTTTCTCACCTGCAACCTTAGTGGTTCAAGCATGGCTAATGGGTTTGAAAGAAACTGCTCAACTAAACCTTGTTCGAAAACAGTTTTAAAATACTGCGATAAGTTTTGAGTAAGGGATCTTTCAAGCATATGCATGACAACAATTTTTGTAGCCTTATCTGACTTTTCCGGAATACACTCATCAACGATATCGAAGAAGATTCGCTTAAGCGTTACTGAGTACTCCCCAGAAAGCTCTGTAAGCTCTGATTCAGATATTGCGCCAGAAGCATACAATGCCATTAAAAATCTATTTACAAGCGTCAGTGAGCCAGCCAGAGAGCATATGGACAGCTCTTGGTAAGGTGTTGCTTGAGCTCTTTGTAGTTGCGACGAGAAATGGTCAAGTTCATCTTTGTTGATATTGTTATTGTTAGCGATTAACCATTTTGTCAGAAAGTGTTTAGCTAGACTTTCATTTGTTTTGCTCGAAAACTTTACTTTAGAAGTGATTGTGCCACATTCATCATTTACCTTTTCGATCAGTTCTGCCGATTCTTTTAGAGTTAACTTTTGATCTGAAATAAGCATCATGATTGACGCGACATTGGCTTGGGAGAATTGCATTTTTATTTAAGGATAGTTCCATATAGACCGCAATTTAAGTAATCTTCATTAAAAAAAGATGGACATCACGAATCTTCCAGCGAAGGTAATGTTCCTTATTTGGCTCAACAACGCCCTCTCTAAAGGCTTAGCAACACAATCAAAGTCAAATAAGAAGATTATAAATCTCAGTAGAAAACTGAGCAGGACAATACTTATTGCTCGGCGAAAAAACAATACACCTTTAATCGGGCTCCCTAAGGACATGACACCTTGGTTCTTCTCAATGCCCGTTATGGCTGTCGGGTATACGTCTGACGGTAAATTACATCTTCTTCTAGGCGATAAGGCAGTAGATTTGTGCATTACAATCCCAACATCTGGTGAGCGAGGCGCAATAATCGGCAAACAAGATGCCAAAACCATTGACCTTTACAGCTACCACCTAGAGAAGGACAAAAGGACTTATTTAAGCAGACCAATTGGCCGATTTGAGATCATGTACATGGATGAAATTCAGCATGTGTTACCTGATGAGTCCAATGAGCAATGGAACTATGAAAACTTCCTTGAAGAAGA
This sequence comes from Vibrio sp. D431a, assembly GCF_030248655.1. Taxonomy (NCBI): domain Bacteria; kingdom Pseudomonadati; phylum Pseudomonadota; class Gammaproteobacteria; order Vibrionales; family Vibrionaceae; genus Vibrio; species Vibrio sp. D431a. The sequence continues at coordinate 90,182 of NZ_JAHGAP010000025.1, forward strand.
CTTTGAAATTGAAGAACCTAGTAACTTCTATGAATTTGGCAAAGAAAAAAAAGATAGGTAGAAATAATGATTTTAGAAGACATAACAAAAACCTTTGTTCTAGTACCTGCCGCAGGGATCGATTGCAACACTGAAAGTTCACTTGATTCAATTGTAATGAACAGCTCGCACAGCAGTATCATAGAATCCCTAATTCAAACCCCATTCTTTAGCGACTGTGCATACTTTACCTCTGTAATCTTCGATTCAGAGCAAGCTGAACTGTTCAAAACAGACTACTTCAGGGCATATAAAAAGTGCAATGACCTAAATGCAATCTACCAACGAAAAGGGCATATCACAGCTCCTGTTAATAAGATAACCAAAGAGATATTGCAAAAAAACGTTAAGTGATGACTCAAGTAGCAACAAGAACAAAAGACACTGAACGAAAATACTTAGAGAGAGCAATCTCACTCTGTAAAAGAGCTCTTATTGAAGCAGAAGAATCAGGCGTAGACACCTCAAATCACCGAATAAGATTAAAGTTCAAAGGCAAAAACATTGAATGTTTGACTGTATTTGCTACTGCAAAATGGGGGAAGAAAGTTTGGTTTCCAAAGTATGATAAATCAACTTGGAGGCAATACAGGTCTGCACTCTCATATCTTGCCGAGTACCAGTTTCAAAGAGGTGTAATACACTCCAGTAATGTTCTTGACGAGATCTCTGAAGTTTTAAAAGGAAGTAACGAAAACACCAAAGAGCTCGAAAAACAGACATCTGGAAAAAAAATGAAATCATTGTCAGATGATGACCTTTCCAGACTTTTAGATGAGCTTTCAAAAAGCAAATCTAGTCTCTCTGGCTTTTTGTCTGTATGGCTGTATGTAAACTGCTTAGTTGGACTTAGACCTTCAGAATGGAAAACGTCAAGCATAATCAAAGGAAGCGATGACAAATACCGCCTAAAGGTCAAGAATGCCAAACAAACCAATGGTCGATCGCACGGAGAGTACAGAATCATTTCGCTATCTAACTTTAGTGATAATCAAACTGAAAAGATAATTGACTTCACATCAATGTGTGAAGAGCTAAACAATCAGAATCTGTTCGACCGTTACTATCAAAATTGTAGAAAACTACTCCAGAGAACCTGCAAAAAAGTGTGGCCTAGGCGAAAAAGGAGCATAAGCCTTTATTCATCAAGACACCAATTCTGTGCGGACTTAAAGAAAAGCGGGAAGAAACTTGAAGAAATTGCTTATCTCATGGGGCATTACAGCACTGATACTGCATCATCCCACTATGGCAAAAGGAGGTATGGGAAATCTAAATTAATGCCTGATGTACCTGACGCTGAGTTAAGCAAGGTAGCGACGAAGTATAAGAAATTCACGTTTAAACGAACAAAAGGTCAGGTTATATAAATAAAAGCTCGATACATCGAGCTTTTTTTACATTTAGGCTGCTTTAGAATATGTCCTAACGATATGACCAATAGGATCTTTCCTTATTGAAGCTTCGGGGCTTTCTGTTGATAACGTATACACATAGTCTTTTATACCCATAGGGTGCTTTTCAAGCATGATTTTAAGTACATCTCTATTAGGCATTTTCTGTGTTAACGCGTTATACACCTCATTGTCGACAGCGTCAGATGTGGTCAACCAGTACTGGAACGGTGACAACACAAACCTCAAAGATTGAGTGATAGTTGTTGTCTTCAAATTGAATTTCGCAATAAAAGGCGTACCCTTTTCTTTATTTGGCCCCGTGAGCTGAGATGAATAATATTCGGACAAGTAGTTATTAAATGTAAACTTCTCTTTTACATCTTCTACAGTACCTGCGTTGTTGGACATTACAAATAATGAACCCATGAGATTTGTAAATGTTGAGTCAAAGTCCCTCAGCAACTGACTTGCCATTAAAACCGAAAGAGACCATTTACGGGCTTCTCTCATTTCAGTCAAAATCATGTCTTTAAATGAACTTAAGTACCCAACTCGGTGGAATTCATCATACACTGTTAGTTTCGGTGTACTTCTGAGAATCGGAACTCTTTCCTGATGGTACTTGAGATAGCGCGGTGGCGTATACTTGTAGATTGACTCGGTAACAAAGAAGTTCCTTGTAACAATAAACCTACCCAGTGTATAAAAAACTGCGGTTTCTTTCTTTGCCGCTGCCGTGTCTCCGCCTTTCGCAACATTGTTCAAGTCAAGAACAATAAAACGCCCTTCATCAACGTCGATGTTTGTGGGATGCGCAATAACAGGGTAAGACTCTACAGCCAAAGTTATCTGCCTTATCGCGTAATCAGTCAGAAGCTCTCGACTTCCCTCACCAACAGTAACATCCTTGTAGTTCTTCGTTATATTTGGCGACATGTTAAGCTGCGCCACAATGTCGTCAATGGTTGGAACTGCGTACCTCTGTGCTAGCTTGGCACCTTTTATATCTCCGTTATCAAAGAGTAAATCCACAATATCCCAATAACTTACAGTAGAAGTAATACCATATGGCTCTAGAATTTCGTCTAATCGTTTATTCTTGCCCCTTGAGTACTCCTTTGGTTTTTCATCATCAGAACGGTATTTATAAGCGTCGATGAGTGCCTGCTTGATAATTCCATCTAAATCCGGATGTGGCTTTTCTTGTGTTGCAGGGGTTAGCAACGTCAGATAGAACCCAGCCATAAAGTTGCGTTGGTCAATATCTGGATGTCTACAGCCAAGAGGAGTGTCGTGGATGTTGTAAGCAAAGTCCTTATGATTCTGCATCGTTAGATGAATGAAGTTGTCTTTCATCTCGGATGGCAACATGCTACGTAATAGTTCCATCATTCGCTGGACAGAAAAACCAATGTCTAAATAACCAACAAAAGGTATGACTCCATTTTTTATGTGGTTCAATATGTGGGATAAAGCTATACATTGTAAAAGTACAGACTTACCACTACCCATCGTTGCCATAACACCGATATTCCAGAAGTTCTGCTCTTTGTTCGACGTTGGTAGGTAAGGAAATAAATTACCGTCTTCTGTTACAAATGAAAGCGATGACTTATCCCATATCCTTCCTCTTCTTGATAAAGGTAGCTGCGGCAATACTCCTAAAACAGGTGCGTAACTTGTGCAACCAAACACACTTTTAGAAATGCCCGGAATTGATTGAACTAATGCCTTTAATGGACTCCCCTTAAAATTTCGTACTTGTGAATTCCCCCAAGAAGTAACCTTAGTCTTTAAGTGATTTTTCTGTGACAACAATTGCTTTGTATCTTCAGACCAAGTGCAAACAGAGATCTTATAGTCCACATTTTTATGGCCTATCATCGCGAGTGAGTTTACAGCTGAAATGCTATTCTTTAAACGCCCGTTAGACGCCGGAAAAGGGATGTGCGACAACGCCTTTTTCCAGAATAAGTTAAAGCCCATGTCTGACTTAATCTTAAATGAGATCAGATAAGGTACTTCCAAGTTGTTTATGCTGTCTGCTAAATCGTTAAACACAACTAAATCACGAGGCGGAATCTTAACTTCAAAAGTTGAAAACTTCATATCATCAACTTCTAAGATATTTCTCGATATATCCTCTTCTAATTCGTCTTGTTTAACGATTTGCTCAGATATTGAAGGCCATAAGTAGTAGGAATCTTTACCCTTTTGTATTCCCTCAACATTTGCACCTTTGGCTGTATACTCGGTGTCTGGAAAGATGAACTTTGAATCTTCTGGTACAAATTCCTGAAACATCCTTGCCATAAAACTTAACGCAGTATGCCTGTCGAGGACTTTTAAATTACAACCGAAATTATTAAGTGCTGAACATACGTCTTTGGCAAATTCGTTGTGCTTGATAAATAAGTCGTTGTACTTAACACCAAGGGGTTGAGAACTTTCATCTAAGATGCTGTACTCTTTGATGTCATCAGACTCTTCTGGTGCCTCCTCAAGGGCTTTCGGAGATGTCCAAACTGCTAGTACAACCCTTTCCTTGGTTATCTGTTTGGATATAGCTTTGGTTTGACTGTCAAAAAGTTCTTCTAAGTTAAAACCGACAGCTTTAGAAACCTCCCTTGCTCTTGACTGAGATTCTTCGACCAGTTCTGACCCAGTTCCAACTTCATTCTTAAAAGCAAAATGGAGCTCATGAGACCCATTTGAGAGGTATGACTCCACTTTCTTGCTAATGGCATTAGTTCTTGCCTTGATAGACCTAAAATCATTATCTTCAACAGTGTTCCCAAGAATCTCTACTAGTGAAACTAAGGAGCCATCTTTCGTTACAAAAGTTTTCGTATTCAACGCAGTATCTATCTCAACCACGTTGTCAATGTTGTTCCCAACAGAATCCAAAAAGAAGCGTAGCGCCCCTTCAATTGAATCAATAGCTTTACTACCTATCACTGCTCTTCGTTATTATTTTTATTTAATTCAGCGTTTACGTGCTGTAACAAACCAACCCACCGTTCAGGCGCGTATTTTTTTAATTCATTTGATTTCAAGTAGTGAATTGTCTCGGCTAGATATTCTTCAGAGGGAAACAATCTGATGTTCGCTAGCACCTTACCTCTTGCCTCGTATTCTTCATCTGAAAGTGAATACAAAAACTGACACAACACAGAAGGGTCTGAAGTACCTTCACCAAGCGTCCTTTCTAACAGATCTCTCTTGTCATCAAAGTATGTTTCAATTTCCTCTAACACTTCTTCTGTATCTTCGAATTCAGATGAAAAGACCAGTGCAATTGCAAAAGCGGTGACCTCACTTTGAGTCAGTTCAGGAGCCCAAATCAAATACCCCGGAGTCTTAACATTCAAAAGATCCAAGTTATATGACAAATAACAAGATCCACATATCAAAGAGTCTTCCGATTGATAATGCCTTCCTTCCTGTATAGGTAAATTACAGTCCATGCAGAATAATTGTGATAACTCCTCACCAGATGCAGAGACTACCTTTTGGGACTGTGATTTAAGCAGCTCTTTGAGCTGCTTTTTTTTGAAGGGCTTGGGCACACACCCACGACTAATACCTAGCATTATTTAGAATTAGATTTTGGTTTTACGACGCTAACCCTACCATTCTCAGACATGACAATCTCATTAACACTGTCGATACTAGTAATCTTACCGTATCCATCCAAAGGATCGCCGACTTTGAAATGAACTAGCTTCATTGAACTGCCGTTATCAATAGGGACATTCAAAAACACAATATTCGGCATGATCGCTGGCATAACGTAAGTAGGTTTACCGCCCTTGACGATATTGATTTCGTTATTCAGACCCAATGCACTTTCAACCATGTTTTGCGAATCCCTTTTGGGCATAGCCTTTTGAGATTTAGAATGTGAGGACTGCAACTTCTTATAGCGCTCTTGGTTGTCTTTAACCACCTTGAGAACATCAGTAATCTCTGTCTGCAAGGTTTCCTTTACTTTAGCCAACTCATGACTGCTGTTGACATCTTGAAGACGAACCAATTCGAGTAAATCATCAAATTTCTTATCAGAAACATCTTGGTTACTATCAACCATGGATTTCAAGCTGATAATTGCCTTTATTAATTTTCTGTACTCAGCACTATCAGAACTGTCTTTAGATGCAACCGACTCAAGTTTTTCTGCTTGTACTTGTAACTGCTTAATTTGCACTACAAGTTCATTTTGAGATTGAGTGACTTCTTTGTAATCAGACGAAACCTCACTCTTGAACTTATCAAGAGACGATGCTGATATTGCCGTTTTAGATACTAAATCAATCCTTTCACCGAGCTCGGTTTTCATGGACTCAACTTGACTAGTCAGTTGGGCTAAATCCCCCTTATTCTTTGACTCGTAATTAGCGATACGATCCATGATTCGGTCAATCTCACCAGAATCTGAAGGGGTGGTTAAGAAATACGTCCCGCTTGCGCCTATTAAACCAGCAATCAACGACGAAATTATCATAGGAACAATCGTTGTCCCTTTTTTAGCCACTTGAGGGGTAATTAGTTCTTTTTCTTCAAACTCTACTACTTCAGGCTCTTTTTTTGATAAATCACTATTACCTTTTGCGCCATTAGCAAACTTTTTCAAAAGACCTGACTTCTCAACTTCTTGTCCAGAATCTGCCGGATTAACCTCTTGCTTTTCAGCTTTAAGTCCTTCAACTGGTTTTTTCGGTTTCTGCTCAGAACCCTCGTTCTCTAGCGCATCATCTTCAAATAAGAATTCTTCAGTCTCTTCACCAAAGTTTTCAAACGAAACAGAATCAGTAACCTCTTCTTCAAAAGCAAAATCGGAACCACCTGAATCGCCCGTAACAGGGTCGTCATCAAAATTAAATGATTCTTCTGTTTCATCTATGAGTGAGTCACCAAAATCGACAGTTTCTTCGTCAAAACTAACATCCTCACCAACAGTACCCTCAGGTTCCTGAGCTACGTTCCCAAAATCAACATCGGAATCGAGATCAAACTCAGGTTCACTATCACCAAAATCAACATCCATGTCTATAGATGATGTTTCAGCCTCACCTGCATTAACGACTTTAGCTGCATCTGTATCACCTACATCACCAGTATCATCGTCCAAAAAATCCAGATTATAGTCGCTCTCAATTGTATTTTTTAAATCGATCCCCTCATATTCTTTGTCAAAATCGATATCAACTTCAACATCATTGGGAGCCGCACTTATATTTCGATCAACCATTATTTTTTCTGAAATAATAGATTTTTTTAGACAAAAACAAAAGCGACGTTAAAAACGTCGCTTTATATTTAATGCCACATATTAGTTAAATATGAATGGCACCCTAGTATCTGTAACTTCTTCCTTAAAGACGATACCAATAGGCTCTTTCATGAACAAAGTTATTGTAGGGTCTCTTTCCCACCTATCAGCAAAGTCTTGAGTAAGATCATCTAACGGGGATGAAACAGCATTTTCCATAACCATTGCTGTTGTCGCTGCTCCACTTCCAGTGGAGTCATCAGCAGAAGCGGACACCTTAGCAAGCAGGAATAACTTTGAGAAATCAAATGCCGCTGCGGTCACAACTCCTCCCCATCTATAAGCATGGTGATAATCTATATCGCTGGCGAGATAAGTAGCCATCGTCTCTGTATCTACAGCTGAAGCAACTATATCGATAGTTCTTCTGTTGAAAATCATGTGGTCATAATTAACAATCACCCTATCCCTTGGTCTAGTGGTGTCATCAATAAATGGCACTTCATAACTACCTACCAACATTGCACCAGCAAGTGGGCCTTCGGTAATTGTCGCACAAGCATCACCGTTGTAATCTGTGTTAATTTCACATGAGTTTTCAGCCTTAATAACAGTCCTTGCAGGGATTCGAACAGGCAAATCAACTTCTTCGGAACTTTGGTCTATTGATGCAATAGAGTCATTTGAAGAAACAAATTGCGAATCTAAATCGTTGTTGACATCATTAATAGCTTCTTCTTCTGCAAAAACACTGCTAGCCATTTTAGCCGTACCAATTTCAGTGCTTTGTTCAAACATGTCCATTGCTGCAAGCTGCCACTGGTTCATTTGCTTAAACAACGCCATCTCCTTAGAGTTGAGATTAATAGCTTTATCAAAAGAGCAAACCTCACCGTTACGGTCATATCCTTCACGATTACAGTTGTCTTTATCAAAACCATCTAATCCATAACCATCCTTGTCAAAACCATTCGCATTTAGCCCATTTATATCCCTACCAGATGAGTCGAGACCATTTTCATTAAAACCATTACGATCATAACCATCTGCGCCGAGACCTGTCGTGCAGTCATAGCCTTCTAGATCTTTATTGTCTCGTGTACAACCGAATCTATCCAAACCAAGACGTGAGTAACCATCTTTTCCAAAGCCAGCTTTGTTTAGTAAAAATCTATCAAAGCCTAATCTGTCATATCCGGTAGGATCAAACCCATCGACACCCCATACTGGTACAAATCGTTTACGCTGACACTTCTCACCGTTACGGTCTACACCAGCATTTGAGCATCCATCTCTATCAAATCCGTCAGAATCAAGACCTGTTGTACAGCTATAACCGAATTTATCTAGACCATCACGATTACAACCATTTCGATCGTATCCGTCAGCATTATATCCATCAATGCCAAATCCATTAATGTCCAGACCTTTATCATTAAAACCTAGTCTGTTATATCCATCTAATCCATAGCCTTCAGCGTTAACTTTTGCATTCGGGTTACATCTCTCTCCTTTAGAATCAATACCCAAACGATTACAGCCGAACTTATTGTAGCCTGTGTAACCAAAACCATCGCCATCTAGACCGTTAACGTCATAACCGTATTGATCAACGCCATTAACATAAACTGATCTACCGCAAGGCTTACCACTTCGATCATAGCCTTTACGTGAACATCCATCTCGGTTGAAACCATCACGCCCATAACCCTCAGAGTCAAAACCGTATTGGTCAAACCCGTCAGAGCCGATTACAGATTCTCCACAAGGGTTACCCTCGCGGTCAAATCCAGCTTTAGAGCAACCTAGTCTATCAAAGCCTTCTGAATCGAACCCATATTGATCAAAACCATCCGCCCCAAATACTGGATGACCACATGGTCTTCCTTCACGATCATAGCCTTCTCTTGAGCAATCATCTCGGTTAAATCCATCACGTCCGTATCCGTACTGGTCGAATCCCTCGGAGTCATAAACTGATACTTCACATGGATTACCTTCTCTGTCGTAACCTGAGCGATTACACCCTGCCTTGTTAAATCCATCACGTCCAAAACCTTCTGAGTCAAAGCCGTACTGATCGAAACCATCAGCTCCGAAAACAGAATGCCCACATGGCTCGCCATTTCGATCAACACCTTCACGGGAGCAACCATCTCGGTTAAACCCATCACGCCCGTATCCGAACTGGTCAAAACCATCAGAACCGTAAATTAACTCCTCGCATGGCTCACCATCGCGATTTAGCCCTGATCGATTACACCCAGCTTTGTTAAATCCATCGCGTCCAAAACCTTCGGAATCAAAACCGTACTGGTCGAAACCATCAGCTCCGAAAACAGAATGCCCACAAGGATTTCCCTCGCGATCAATTCCTTCACGCGAACATCCCTCGCGGTTAAATCCATCGAGTCCGTAACCAAACTGATCAAAGCCTTCAGAGTCATAAATTAACTTTTCGCATGGCTCACCATCACGATTTAGCCCCGAGCGATTACATCCAGCCTTGTTAAAGCCATCACGCCCAAAACCTTCGGAATCAAAACCGTACTGATCAAAACCATCGATGTCGAAAACAGAATGTCCACATGGCTTGCCTTTGCGGTCAAATCCGTCTCGACCACAACCTGCTTTATTAAAGCCATCACGCCCATATCCGAATTGGTCAAATCCTTCAGAGTCATAAATTAACTCTTCGCATGGCTCACCATCGCGATTTAGCCCTGAGCGATTACATCCAGCTTTGTTAAAACCATCACGTCCATAGCCTTCAGAGTCGAAGCCATATTGGTCAAAACCATCTACTCCATATGTTGAATTGCCACATGGTTTGCCTTGTCGGTCTATACCTTCACGTGAACAACCTTCACGGTTAAAACCATCTACTCCGTATCCATACTGGTCAAAACCATCAGCACCAAAAACTGAATGTCCACATGGTTTACCTTCACGGTCAAATCCGTCTCGACCACAACCAGCTTTGTTAAAGCCATCACGCCCATACCCGAACTGGTCAAAACCATCAGAACCGTAAATTAACTCCTCGCATGGCTCACCATCGCGATTTAGCCCTGACCGATTACACCCAGCTTTGTTAAATCCATCGCGTCCATAACCCTCAGAGTCAAAGCCGTATTGGTCAAAACCATCAACTCCATATATTGAATGTCCACATGGTTTACCTTGTCTGTCTACACCTTCACGTGAACAACCTTCGCGGTTATAACCATCAACTCCGTATCCATACTGATCAAAACCATCAGCACCAAAAACTGAATGTCCACATGGTTTACCCTCACGGTCAAATCCGTCACGTCCACAACCTTCTTTGTTAAAGCCATCGCGTCCGTATCCGAACTGATCAAAGCCTTCAGAGTCATAAATTAACTCTTCGCATGGCTCACCATCACGATTTAGCCCTGAGCGATTACATCCAGCTTTGTTAAAACCATCACGTCCATAGCCTTCAGAGTCGAAGCCGTATTGATCAAAACCATCTGCTCCGTAGATAGGAGAAGCATTAAAACATGGTTTTCCTAAACGATTTAGACCTTCTCTGTTACACCCTGATCTATTGAACCCATCGCGACCATAACCCTCAGAGTCAAAACCATATTGGTCAAAACCATCAGAGCCAAATTTACGTTTACAGAGTTCACCTTGACGATTAATACCGAATTTATTGCAGCCCGAGCGATCAAAACCGTCACGATCAAAACCAAGTTCATTAAAACCGTATTGGTCAAAACCATGCTCATCAAAAACTGAATAACCACAAGGATTTCCGTCACGATCAAAACCTAGCTTCGAACAACCCCTACGATCAAAACCGTCCTTGTCGTAACCATCGACACCAAATCCGTATTGGTCAAAACCATCAGCGCCATAAATTGAATCACCACAAGGGTTTCCATCACGGTCAAAGCCTTCACGAGAACAACCCTGAGCATCAAAACCAGCACTATCATAACCATATTGGTCAAAGCCATCAGCGCCATAAATTGAATCACCACAAGGCTTCCCCTGTTTATCTAGACCTTGGGCGTTGCAACCAGAAGGATTAAACCCCTGCCTATCATAATTTTTGGCGTTATAGCCTTGCTCGTTAAAGCCCCAAGCATCAAAACCATTCTCATCATACTTATGTGGTGAGCATAGCTCTGTTTCTTCTTGGCACGGATTACCGACCTTATCTAGACCCTCTTTGTTGCATCCGTCTTTATTAAATCCAGTAACACAATGAAACCCATTTTCGTCATACTCTTCGCCGTTGAGACAGGCAGTAGACATATTAAGGATATTTTCATTTGTTAACTCAATCCCGCTGGATATTGTAGGAGTAGATGGGTCAAAATCTTGAATGTAGGAAGAGTAGTTGCCAACAGCATCTTTATACTCTTGCTCCTGCATTTTTTCATTTTCATCGCGTACCTCTTTTGTAAGAGATACTTGATCGCCTGTATAGTTTCTTGTTGAGCCATTAATTTCATCAATGTCTAAACTTTCAGAGATTATTGGTTTTTCAGCAATGAACATTGCGTAAAATAACCAACCACCAAAACTCAGACCAAGCGCTCCGAGAGATATACTTACAAGTTTCTTTTTGTCCTTTAACAGGGCACCAATATTCATTCCTTCTATTTTTTGATTTTAATATCTGTAACTATCGTGCCATCACTTTCAAGCATCAAAAGGCCAACTATGGGCATTTTGAATAACTTAAATCCATCGACACCAGTGATAAGTAATTCACCTCTTGGGACTATTGGTTCCCCTTTAGTGCGCAAGTAATAGGAATCTTCGTATTGCCAAGCTGAAACGTCCAAAAGGTCATTTCCTTCTTTATCAAGACCAAGACGTGAAGCACCTTCAGGCGTTACACCATCCCTCATATCAACTACATACGACTCTGTATTTGATATCCTAGGAGACTCGACGGTTCTGTTAGGGGAACGCTCAAAACTAGAAGTTTTTGTTGATGGACTTAAATCTGAAACCTTTACTTGTGTTAGGTAATCAACTTTGTCCTTATCCTCTTTGATAGTAAAAACAAGAGGGACGACCTCTCCTTTTAACAAAATGGTAAGGTTAGTTCTTGAATATTTTCTTTGTGGAGATATTTGAACCGCATGTGGCAGGTATTGATCTACAGTAAAGAACTCTTGAGCACCAATCCCAACTTTCTCTATCGGCCATGGTTCACCCTGTTTATCAACGAAGATCAAGTTTGTTTGAAAATTAACACTTGAAAACAAATCGAGATTGTTAGAACCAACTGATAGATTAACCCTTATCGTCCTTCTTTGAACGCTTGGGTCTCTAACAGACTCCAACATAAACCTCTCTTTTTGCTCCTGTTGTAATTTCAACTCTCTAGCTTGAGATTCATTGAAAGGATGAAAACGCCTTTTTAGCTGATGAACAGATAGATCGGAAATTTGAGTTTCCCTTGCCTCATGTAGCTTCAACGGAATATCAACACCCTCTTCATTTGAATACGCACTCTGAGAAAGTACGAGAGTGGCAAGAGCCATAAGGTGTAAGGCTGATTTTCTCATTTTTATATTGACTATAGAAAATGAGAGGCAAGTTTAAAAGTTTGGTAGACCAACAATGTTGTAAATACCCACACCTAACGGATTTTTAGAAGTTGGTTCATCTTTCTTTATCTTGATAAACAAAGAAACATGCTCAGATATACTCTTTTTCTTACTGAAAATGCCTTGATATGAAAAGTAGCCTTCTACAAAGTATGTCCAGTTGCTATCTAGACCAACCTCACTACCTATAAAAACAGGGTCTTTAGTGACAATAAAGTCTACGACACGAACATTTTGAAGTTTTAGATTTCCAATTGCAGTTGTCATATATGAATAAATATAACTCTGATAATCAGGAGAAAAATAAGTTAATGAGTTGTTTATATGAGTTCTAGGTGACGAAATTGAATATGAAAGAAACATATTTAAATTATCCTTTAGGTTTCTACCCAAGGCATTTGGATCTAGATAAGGTTCGTAAGTCACAGGAGCCTTTTTAAGGTCATTATTGAAGCTCTGCACAAAAACGTCTGGATTAACACTATCGCGTGAAAGCAAAGTTCCTGACACACAAAAAGTAATGACAATAGATAATATAACTAGACCTGAATGTAACTTAATCATTTTCTCTAAATATGGAATCTTTTTGAGCAAAAATAAAGTTTGTATTAAGCTAACTAAAAAATGTCAGAAAAAAAGGTATTAGGTCTTACCGAAAATACTAGAACAGATAGAGATATTAGGAGCGGGTTCGAAAAGTTCTATTCCAAGTTTAACAAGGATAAGGCTGTATTAATTCCGGTAGCATCTGCCATCGCATGTATGACGCCATTGCTACAAGCTCATGCAGACACTATTCTATTGACAGCTCTTCCTGTGTCATATTTATTTGCAGGAAGAAAGATTACTGTACCATTTGAAAAACCGTATTACGATGAGAAAAAAGGGAAAGGATTCTTCTTTTTCGGTAATGAATTAAACACAAACAAAGAAATTTGGTTTAGTGACTCTGAAGCAAGACGCCATATTCTAATATTCGGAACAACAGGTTCTGGTAAATCAGAATCACTAATAGGAATTGTGGCAAATAGCCTAGCTCAAAACTCAGCATTTTGCTATGTGGATGGAAAAGCTGACACCGGATTGTTCTCTAAATTATTTTCTCTATGCAGAAGGTTTGGACGTGAAGATGACCTGTTAGTTATCAACTATATGGTTGGAACAACGAGAACTGACGTTAGAAGAGAGAAAAAACTATCGAACACATTAAATCCATTTGCTAATGCAACTGCTGACGCATTATCGGAATTAATAACGTCATTATTACCTAGTGGCGGTAGCTCAGATGGAATTTGGAAAGATAGAGCGTCTGTATTTATGGGGGCGTTAATTAAAGCATTATGCGCCCTTAGAGATAATGGACACCTGTTATTAGATGTAAATGCAATCAGACAATACTTCACTTTAGAGCAAATTGTTGCGTTATCAAAAGATACTAGAATAAAAGAATCATACAGAGAAGGCTTAATTAATTACGTTTCAAACCTTCCGGGATATCAAGAAGGAAAAAGCGAACAAGAATCTACTGTATATGAACAGAACGGATACGTAGTTATGCAATTCCAACCGTGTTTTGGGATGCTTGCTGATACCTACGGTCATGTTATGAAAACACAGTTAGCATCGGTCGAATTTAATGATGTTGTTCTTAGGAGAAGAAACTTAATATGCCTCCTTCCTGCATTAGAAAAATCCCCCTCAAATTTAAGTAACTTAGGCAAAATCATTATTTCGTCAGTGAAAAGTATGATGGCAGGTGCATTAGGCGCGGAGCTTGAAGGTCTTACCGAATATACTCTAGATGCTAAACCAACTAATGGTCGAACTTATCAATGCGTATTTGATGAATATGGTTATTACTCTGTTGAAGGTGCCGCAGTAATGCCAGCTCAAGCACGTGGTATTGGATTTTCATTAACATTTGCAGGACAGGACTATCAAGCCTTTAAAAAAGGAAGTGAGGAAGAAGCTGCGAGTATTAAAGCTAACTGTGCAATTAAAATTTGTATGACTCTTGAAGACCCCGGAGAAACTGCGGACATATTCATCAAAGGTGCAGGTGAAGGTATTAGAGTGGCTGAAACTGGTTACGAGAGAGAAAAGGGATTATTCGGAACTAATTATATTGCAAAGAAGGACTTAACTTTTGAAAAAGCCAATAGGATTGAGCCGCGTGACTTGAAAGATCAGTACCCCGGACAATACCACATAATCAACATGGACAATTTAGCGCGTGGAAAAAGTTTTTATGCTAATCCAAAACAACTTAAAGAGTTAAGAGTTAATAGTTTTGTCGAGATTAAGCCACCTAATGCAGATCAAGTTAGAAAAGTAAAAACAGCTATATTTAACTATAAATCAGCATTTAAGAACACTGGCAATGAAACAGCAACAAGCTGGAAAAAGAAAAAGGCCGAGCAGGATTCTACAATATCAAGCATGATTTCTCATATTGAAGAAGAAGACACTCTTAAAAAGGCATTTTTCACATTAGCAGCCACTAAGAACAAGATTGATATAATCAATAATATGCTCGTTGTAAGAATCAGAGAACTAGAGGAGCATTTAAATCGAAGTCTTGATGAAAATGAAGAATATAGCAACAAAACAACTTTTGAAGAAACTTCGGCTATTACTGAAAAACCAAGAGCAACAATTACCAAGCCAAAAGTTGGATTAGATGCAATAAAAGAAAAAGTTCTCTCAAATAGTAAGAAAATCGTAAACTACACAGACTGGGACAAGAACCCTCTTATGAACATTGGTTTGGAAGTTGATGAGATTACTGAAAATATAAAAAGCAACTCAGAAAGCATATTGAATAATTGGGAGCAAAATGGACACCTTGATATTAAAGGATTGTATTTTGATATTGGCAATCAAGACATTATCTCAGACGTTGCTAGTCAACAGGTAATAATCGATTCTAATGAGAAGCATGAAGAGTATCAAAAACTTAAAGAAACAAATGAGGTTAATATCTCCAATGCAGCTTCATCAATTGAGGAGAAATTGAAAAAACTAACTATGACATCTGGTGAACTAGAATGACCAATAGCAACAAGCTCGTAAACTTAGTGGTGACGGCACATACAGATCTAGGTATGGAAAGTGAATTAAAAATAGAAGGTTGTGATATATACCCTGAAATCTTCTATTCAGAGGCATTGTTCCTGCCTGCGTTTATTGCAATTACAAACGCCTTATATTTTCGCGCAACAGGTGAAGTTCTAATTACTGTCGATGGAGCAATAAAAAAGTGTCTTGAAGCTCCATTCGGATTAGAGTTAGAGGGGGATATAAATTTGAGCTCTTTTGAGATGCCAATAGGACTTCTAGAGCAATGTATTAAAACAACGCTTAGAGTAATACAACCTATTTATAAAAATGAAATGTTTAAAGAGTTCTCTGCTCATTTATTCAACGAAGTACTTCATGAATATGAGTCTAAAGAACCCATTCCAATGGAAATATTTATCAATAATGATTTATTAATTGGGACTGTATAGTCCCATTTTTATATTCTAAATTTGATATAAAGGAACGAGTATAAAAATGAATAGCCAGTTTATATTAAATACTGTCAAGGTTGCTCTTGCAAATGAAGTCTCGCACTTCAACATAAGGCTAATTATCAAGATGCTTAGCTTTCCTGATGAAGTTCTAGACATTCGAAAAAAAATTGATGGGGCTGATAGAAAGATCTCTGATTTAGATGCTTTTGAACTAACAAACTTGAACATCAACAACTCTCTTAAAGTTATTAAAACTAAGCGATGCACATATTCCCTCATTGCAAACAGATGTAGTGTAACTTTTAAAGGGAAAGATGCTTATCAACCTCCCAACGAAGACCAAAACCTAAAACTAGCAAAACAGGGATTTGAGATATGGCTTGAGCAAATAGGTAATGATAAAAACCTATTTAAACGAACTCCCTCTCTAACATCCTCAAAAGCAAATAAATTCTCGAAAGGAGGCAGACTTGAAGCCATGTTTCGTGCTTTTAAGAATGGTGATTTGAAATCTCTTGAAGAGGTTAAGTTAGTTTGTACAGGTGCCCGAACCTCCCTTTACCATGTTGGTTATGATAAATACGGCAGGAAGTTGAGCAAGAATTATTGTGATATTCCAACATTATTTTTAACAAGACAGCGTATTGAGGAGTTAATACAACGATCAGTTGATGGTAAAGACTATCTCTTACAACTAGAAGATCTGAGTGGTATTACCAAACTTAAAAATCGTTTAGATGGGGACGAGTTTGTATCCGATACCCCTATCACACTAGAGGATTTGACAGTTAATGACATGCATATTCAAACCGAAGAATTGAGTCTTGAGGATTTATTGTAATGAGTAGTTTCAAGAATTGCTTAATTGATGAATTTTGCAAACCGCATAAAACACCAAAAAATGAACTAATTAACATAGCAAATAAGTTCTACTCTGAAGAACTTGAACCGTATTTTTGTTCGCTTTATGGAGATAGATGGATGTCAATTCGATCTAATAAAAATCACAAAAAGGAATGGATTGCACATTTGGTTGGTATTAGCCCAAGACAAGCAGCAATGGCCGTCAACAAGATGTGCCATGAAGGTAAAACTCAATTCATCCCATCCCCATTAGAATTTCGCTCGATGTGCTTAAGTGTTACTCAAAGCAACGGCAGAATAAATAAACTAAAAATAGTACGAAATGAGTAAAGCTTATTCGATAAAAGCAGATAGAAAATATACTGAACTTGCTATTGCAAATCACATAATCAACGAACCGACGTTTGTACAAGATTTTGATTTATCACATCTAAAGCTAGAGTTAGTAAGACGAATATATAATTTCATAACAGCATCGGCCAAAAGAGGGGACGCGTTGTCTCTAAGCGTTATAAAAAATCACCTAAAAGCCTCGGTGGGTGACAATGTTTCTCCAGAAACACTGGAGACAATCGAAGAGATCTGCTTAGAAAAAGACTGTACCTTAGACGACTTTCGTTCTGTTCGAGAGCACTTATATCTAATTAGCGCAAGAGAGAACGTAATAAGACTTGGTGAAAATATTTCAGAAAGAGCACGAAGGGGTGAGAATCTCGAAGAGGTATGCTGTGTAGCAGAAAGCATTACCGAGACAAAAAATATTCTTCGGAAAAAGACCCCTATCATTTCTATTGGGCAGTCTATGGATGAAACCATTAACGGAATGTCTGAAGCTAGAAAGAATGGGCATAAACGAAAATCTTTCCCATTTCATATTAATGGTTTAAACAAGCTCATCGGTGGCATGTACCCCACAGATCTTATAGTTGTAGCTGCTCGACCTTCAGTTGGTAAAACGGCCTTCGGGGTCAACACGATCTTTCATCAAGAAGAAGCTTCGTATGGTTTTATTTCATCAGAAATGTCTAACGACCAATTAAACAAGAGGTTGATAGCTACAGATACTGGAATTGACTCAAAGAAGCTAAGGTCACCAGAACTGATGAGTGAACATGAGTTTTCGGAAGCTTGCATATCAGCTTCTAAATTCAAAGGAAGACGGATTTATCCTGAAGATAAAGGTGGTATTGATATCGGAGAGATCTATGAACGTATAACAGAATGGGTTCATATACATGGCGTGAATGTTGTTTTCATAGATTATATACAACGCCTCAACTCTGACCGCAGGCATAACAATAAGGCTGAAGAGTATGGTTATATAACGAAGCGACTAAAAGAGGCTGCTAAAGAATTTGGGATATGTGTTGTTGCTTTAGCTCAGATTAACCGTGAATCACAAAAGGATAATAGACCTCCGACTATGGCTGATATCAAAGCTTCTGGCGATATTGAACAAGAAGCAGATATTATCATCTTGCTTCATAAAGATTCTATGGGAACAGATGACGCAAACTTTGATTGTATTATTGAAGCCATTGTAGCAAAACACAGGCATGGATCTATCGGTACAGCTTTAATGGTGTTCCAACCTAGTATTGTCAATTTTAGAGATGCTTCAAATGATGAGATTGATGATTACCTAGTTAATCAGGCTGCTTAGCATATGCCCAACTAATAAAGTTTGGTTGGGCTTTTATATTTAGTAGGATTTTTCTATCTTTTTAATAAAATGCGCACTTTACTTTTAAATCGAAAAGTTAGAAACGTCGACACTACAAATAATGCAAAAAAAGTTGTTGATAAGATATATGGTTTAACATCATGCATAAATCTCGTAAGCATCTTTTTGCTCGGCATATCTAGCTTCTTTATCGTTAACGAGGTACGCAAAGATAAAGATGTATTTCTTTTTACAAATGATGGAAGAGTAATTGAACATAAAATAAGTGAAAAATGAAAAAGGAAGCTGTATTAGATACCATCGAGTCAAATAAAAAGCACTTTAAAGAAAAAACACGCAATGCGACTTTAAATTTTATTCTTTCTGTAATATCTCTCGTGGGGGCGTTATGTTTGCTTCTTTTTGCTGTTACATATTCTGTACCTCCACAAATTATACAACTCCAAGAAGATGGTTCCCTTTTTCAAAAATCTGAATTAACCGTTCCAAATAAAACAGATAAGGAATTAAAACAGTGGTATGTGGATGTCATTTCAAAAACATTCAATTACAACCACAGAAATATGGAACGACACCCCAATAGTCTGACAAGGATTTTCTCACCAGATGCTCTTGCAAGTGTAGATTCGTTTATAAACTCAAGTAATTTTGCTGTTCTTGTAAGAAATAGATTTGGAATTGTTGAGTCGGTAATAGGCAATGAAATAGAACTGGAACAAGGCCAAATGGGCGATCGCCTTGGTTGGATGATGAAAACCAAAGCCGCATTGATGGTCTATTATCAAGGCAACGCCTTACGTGCAGGAATATATGAAGTTTCTGCGATTGTTGTAAGAGAATCAGAAGAAGTGAACCCTGAAGGATTAATCATTCACTCAGTTACACTTAAAGAAATAAAGTAAGAACAATATGAAGGATTTAGAAAACTCTATCAATAGAGCTATTGCTAATTTTGAATACATGTCTGATGAGGAAAAGAATCTTCTCATTAATGAATTAGCTTTGATTAATGAAGAATGTCAGATTATATCCATTGCAAAAAAGGTGATTGAAACATCACCGAAACTCAATGCAAGTATTTCTGAAAAAAATGAGAACAAATCGGAACATAAAATTAGTGGTATCAAGTTATGAGCAACAAACATTTAATTGATGACCTTAAAAGAAATAGAGAGGAAATGCAGAGAATCAGGAACGATTTGGTAAGTTGCGCCTCCCAGTCCCAAGAGTCTCTAATTAATATCGACCTTCATCGCTTAAATGATATTAAACATGCAATTAACTCATTTTTCACTCCGGACGCTATAGAAGAAATTGTTCATCTAGATGGGCTAAAATCTCATGAAATAATCTCTCTAGGGGTTAGGCATTTAGAAATGATAAAAAATAACCCCAAAAGTATATCTAAACAAGGCTCACAGGCTCTAAAAGCCTTTTCCTATGAATATGAAAAGGGAAATAGGGATGGTGGTTATTATGTAGGTTTAGTCTATAGAGACTATCTCAACTCTCCTACAAGAGCTTGTTCTGTTTTTAGAGACCTTCACAACTCTGAGCATATTAAATCTAGCTTAGAGCTTGTTCTTACGCTTCAAGAACTGGGCAGAGAAAATATAGATAGTGTTGAATATTACATAGAGGCACAAAAGCTAAAACAACAATTACAGTAATGAGTAAAATTTTATATATAGCTGAAAAGCCGTCTGTGGGTAAAGCTATAGCAGCAGCGATAGGAGCTAAAACCCCGAAAGGAAACTGCCTTCAAACATCAGATGGCGAGGTCGTTGTAACTTGGCTTTTTGGACACATTTTAGAACTTGTTGATGCAGAAAGTTATGACGAAAAGTTCTTAAAATGGACTCTTAAGGATCTACCTATTATCCCAGATAAATTCCTTATGAGACCCCCTATTGACCGTCCAAGACAGAAAATAGACAACAAATATAGACGAGACCAACTAGACCTAATCAAAAGACTTGTAAGCCAAACAGATGAAGTCTGTATTGCTACTGACCCTGATGCTGAAGGAGAGTTATTAGGAGTTGAGGTTCTTGAGTTCATAAACTACAAAGGGAAGCGTACTAGAGTATTACCAACCGCGCTTGACGCTGCAACTATAAATGCAGCTATCAGTAACAAAAAGCCTGCTAGTGAAAGCTGGCCTCTGTACATGGGCGGGATGGCAAGACGTGATATTGACTGGACTGTAGGAATTAATATCACTCGTGCGCTTACTACCTTCAATAGGAGCATGATCGACTCGCCGCTAAATGCTGGGCGTGTGCAAACATTTATTGTTGGGCTTCTTTATAATCGACACATTGCGATTAAAAACTTCAAGCCTCAAAATACATATATGCTTGAGTTTGAAGCCAATGAAACTCCAAGTTACACACTCAAGTGGCAGAAAGGTTCTAACTCTGAACTTTTTGATACATCTTTACCCACATATACACCCGAGAAAGCTAAAGAGGTTATTGATCAAGTAATTCTTAATTGCAACGGCCATGATATGGTAGTTCAATCTTGTAAAAAAGAGCGCAAGAAGTCAGCACCTAAACTAGGGTTTAGCCTTACTGATTTACAAATTGAATGTTCACGTCGACTTGGAATTTCTGGTGCAGAAACGCTAGCAATGGTTCAAAAATTGTACGATGCAAAGTATGTGACCTACCCTCGTTCTGATTGTAAGTATATGCCAAAGAGTCAGCATGGAGAGGCTAAAAAGATTTTACAAGTTTGTCGAGAAAGGCTTTCAATCCCCGAAAACATAAAGACAGATTGCACCAAAATAAGCCGAGCTTGGAATGATTCCAAGATAGAAAATCACCATGCAATTATTCCTACTGCCATAAAACCTAAAGACGACTTACCTCCTAAGTACCTTCAGGTTTATGAAATAATAGCCAATCGATACATTATTCAGTTTATGGATGATTATGAATATGACTCTACAATTATTGAGTCTGATTGTAACGGGAATAAATTCAAGGCATCTGGTAACGTCCCTGTATCTTTGGGCTGGAAAGAACTTGAGAGCAATTCTGGTAGTGAGGATGATAACTCAGATTCGACAACTCTACCTGTTTTGAACAGTGGAGATATCATCGCTGGTTCGTTTAAAACGCAAACTAGCAAGACCTCTGCACCAAAACCTTTTACTGAGGTCATGCTACTAACAACACTTGTGTCTGCTTACAAACTTGTGACTGACGAGGTATTAGCTAAAAACTTAAAAGATAGAGATAAGGGAATTGGCACTGTAGCTACAACTGCAAACATCATAGATCAGTTAATCACTAACAGGTTTATTACCGTCAAAAAGAAAAAGTACGAACTTACAAAAAAAGGTATGTTGATGGCTCAAATTGCCCCTTCATTCCTCTTAGATGCCGATACAACCGCTAAACTTGACTATAAGCTAGTTTCCATAGAGTCTGGCGAAGATACTTACGATAATGTTGTTGGTGATTACAAGCAACTTGTAAGGCAAATGGTAAAAGACATTCAAGACGGCAAATCAGCTTTACCAGAACCCCTACTACCATCAGAACCTTGTCCATATTGTAAGGAAGGTCTAACCGTAAGAAGAAAATCAAATAAAAATGGTTTCTTTTGGACTTGCATTCACTGTGGAGAGATTGCTACTGACAATTTTGGTCAACCTGAAAAGAGAGTTACTTTTGAAAAAATTGACTGCTCAGATTGCAATACAAAAACACTAACAAGATACCCTATTAAAGACTCAAAAGCTGGGCTGTTTACTTGGTACTGCACTGGATGTAAAAAACGTGCTAATGATTTTGATGGCAAACCAGATTTCACAGTTCATAAGTGCCCTAAATGTCAGAAAGCATTAACAAAAATCTTCTCAAAGAAACACCAGAAGTTCTTTTGGATATGTGAAGATAAGGAGTCTTGTGGCAATTTGTTAAACGACAACGACAATAAACCAGAAGCTTTTAAGCCAAATTATGAAACTTTGAACGAAAAATGCCCAGCTTGTAAGTCAGGCAATATTCAGAAAAGAGAAGGCAAACACGGAGAATTTTACACGTGTAGTAACTGGACAAAAGATGGTAGTGGGTGTTCCGCCAAGATCATTAAGAATGATAGCGGATTCTCTGTTCAAGAAAAACTAAAAGGGCTTCCTTGCCCTTCGTGTAAATCAGGAACGATATATAAAAGAGAAGGTCAATATGGTGACTTCTGGAGTTGTTCAAACTGGAACAAGAAAGGGAAGTTAAAGTGTGAGTTTAGAGCTCAAGACGACAACGGAAAGCCTGCTGAAACCAAGTAAAGTCAAAGGCGATGGGCACTTCACTAGTGTACCATCGCCATCTTATTTGCTAATATGTACGAAATAACATCAAGTACTTATATAGCATGTCAAAAATACGAGTATCGATACGTAAAGGACTGTTAAATGTCCAATACCGATTCAATCTTTATAAAAACGAATGTTTAAAACCACTCTCTATGCAGTTTGATCAAGAGAGTCGAATTTGGTTTGCCCCTACCTATAAGCTTACCGAGTTACTAAACATTGTTAAAAAGGAAGGTCTGCTTGTCGATCTGAGTGAAGATTGCCAAAAGATTCTTGGCGTAACACGCGATGGTTACAGTGAAGATGAAATTAAAGCCGAACATTTAAAGTGGCAAGACCACCCATCGTATGCGTCATCAGCGCCAGAAGATTTTAGCCTTGAACACTTGGGGTTATTAAGAGAACCGTTCCCGTTTCAAGTGGCTGGTATCTACTATGGCTACAGCATTGCAGGCGGAAGGCTGATACTCGGTGATCAACCCGGACTGGGCAAAACTATCCAAGCTATTATTATCTCAGCATTATTTCGTCAAGATTGGCCTGTGTTCGTTGCTGCTCCTGCTAGCTTAACTTTCAACTGGAAAAAAGAGTTTTTATTAACTTTAGACTGGCTTTCAGAAGAAGATATACACATCATTGATAACGCCAAGAACTCTAAGCCACGCGGATTGATTACAATTGGTAGTTACCATCAACTTCATGCAAATTTTGACAATGTTGTTGAGTATCTTAATACACGTGGCGTTCTCATCATTGACGAGGCACATGCGATTAAGAACCCAGAGAGTCAAAGAGGTGTTGCAGCAATAGAGCTTGGCAACCTTGCTAAAAGATATATGCCAATCACTGGCACCCCAATTTTAAACAGAACACGTGAAATATTCCCAGCTCTAAATGGTATATGCCCGATATCGTGGCCTGATTATAAAAGATTTACAGATAGGTATTCTGAAGGTCACATGCAGAAGTTTGATACTAAATCTGTATACTATAATGATGGGGCATCAAACTTAGGCGAACTTCAAGAAAAACTTAGAAGCGGCTTTATGGTAAGGCGTCTAAAGAGTGTTGTGCTTGATCAATTACCGAAGAAAAATAGACATAGCATATACCTCAATGCGACAAAAGATGACAAAGAGCTCGATACCTTCATTCTAGAGGTCAGTGAGCAAGTATACTCACTCTTGGATCGTGGTATAAATGATATTAATAAGCTTACAGCTACCGTTAAATCTTACCTAGCGGACTCACCTACAGGCTCGATCCTAACAGGGTATGAAAAGGCAGGTTTAGCTAAACTTCCTGAAATAGTCAGTTTCTTAGAGGATAAGTGGGAAGCAGAACCTGATAACAAGTTTATTGTTTTTGTGCACAACCAATCACTTTTGAAAGAGATATCAAAGCAATTTGCTATCAAACAACCAAATAAGAAAGCTATCGTGATCGACGGCTCTGTGCCACCAGCCAAGCGCTTTGAGTTCCAAGAGCAGTTTCAGAACGATGAGGAAACTACACTAGCATTACTAACATTAGGTGCTGCAAGTACAGGTCTAACACTGACTAAGGCGAGCACTGTATTAATGGCTCAGCTCCCTTGGACACCCGGCATCGCAACACAAGCTGAAGACCGCGCACACCGAATTAGTCAATCAGATGAAGTTAATGTTGTTTACTTGCTTGGAAACAACGCTTTTGATGCATATTTGTGGCGTATGCTTGAAACCAAGAGTGCAGTTGAGCAGTTTGCTTTGGATGGTGCGCTAGGCAGTAGCTTTGAACAGACATCAGATGAACTTAGTGACGACGACATTATTAAAACTATTGTCACTGAGATTATTGAGAGTCGCGAAGATATAGCTGCTTAGCTTGGTATGAAAAATAGGCGTGTTGAGCGCCTATTTTTTTTTGGAAGTAGATTTATTTAGCTAAAATCTTTTTGCCATCAATCTCTAGAGTAACTGAACCATCATCTACAGACAGAACCTTTACAGGTATTGTTTTGATACCAAAGAAATGAAGGTCAAAATCTTTAGTTTTAGGAGTGATTGTTTCCATTAAGTATGCTGGTTTAGAACCCGCAACACCAATTGCAAAAGCAATTTCTATAGTCCTCTTCGTTCTACTAGCAATTTTTGCACTGAAGTTATCAAAAGTTGCGCTTGTATCATACTCAAATGCTTTAGGTGCCACCTCCTTTCCAGATGTTGCCTGTATGCTTTCTGAGTTAATGTTTTGCGTTTCCACAGTCATTGCCTCATCTACATACTCTGAAGCCTCTGTGTTAGCTTCATGCTGTGATTCTGAATAGTCAGAAAGATACTCCTGAACTTGCTTAAAGAAAGATTCCTGCTGCTTTTTTAATTCATCATATGCTTTAGAGCTTTCATTCTCGACTTTGGTATCTTCAACTGGGACGCCATTGATATCCAGAATACCTTCTTGCTCTGACTCGTTGTCATCCTGCTTGCTGTAAAACTCGGCTTTCATCGCATAGTTATAGAAGTCATGCTGACTGATTGGGTTACTACCGTCATTTTTTGAACCTGATGTTCTTGAGCTCTCTCGCTCCCTTACCATCTCTTCAAGGTTCATATTTTCAATGGTGTCAGTTAAAGCTGTTTTCTTTGTACTTTCAAGATTAGCTTTAGAAGCCCAAATGTCAGTTTCACCCCTTATTTTATCTAATTCAGACGAGTAGGACTTGTTATCTAACACTTCAGCAAAAGCCATCGGAGTAGAAAGAGCAATCAGAGGGATTAGGAAATTTCTTACTTTCATTTTTATTCTAACTTTAATTTATTTATTCAGAAATGCGTAATCTCTGTTTAGTTCATGCGTAAAGATATTGAAGGTGATTTCTTCCTTTCCTTCTAAAGGAAGAGCCACAATAACATCGCTTAGAAAGACATAGTCTTTCGACAAGAGTGTTTTAGCCCTATTGATCTCTGTCAGAGGTAGATTGAACTTAACTTTCACTATGTTCTTGGATATGTAAGTTTTATCTCCAAAAAACCTGTCTTCAATACCCTGCGGAAAACCATCATCTTCTTGGGGCTGCCCTCTCTCTAAGAAAGGCATCCTTTGCATCATTGGGTAAATCAGATCTTCAATACCATTTTCTTTCAGCAATGTTTCATTATGGGTAGGAACTGGTACTTCACCAATTTCTTCATATTGAGAAACCATGTCCTTTATAGCTTTAATCGGTTCCTTTGATTTTTTTACTTCTTGTGTAATGGAACTAATGATGTTCTGGGCAATCAATGGATCTTTTTTGTCAAGCAAGTTGAGGTTATATACTGAATTTTGTGTTTCTAATATTGAGTTTTTAATCGCGTCTAATTGGCGCTTTTCTTCTGAAATTTTTGCAACTATTTCTGATTTTTGGTCTAAAACCCGTCTTTCTTCCTGCGTAAACTGAAGGTAGGCATCAGAATACTCTTTGGGAAGGTAGTATTCGTAAAGCCTCATATTCCCATCATTAAGTATCCTTAAGGGGCGAACCTCGACACCTCCTTCGATAGAAATACTTGTTAGGGATTTATCTAACGTTAGAAAGTCAGCGCTCGAAGGCCAAACACCTAGTCGCTCGTAACTTACGTAGAATTTACCATCAGTATAGGCAATCTTTGACTTAAACCAGCCATCAGAATATCTAGGAAGATTCTCCTTAATGCTTTGTAAAACTCTAAATGGCTTTAGACTATCTTCAGGGTAAGACAGGATAAATTCGTTATACTGCTTTTGTGCTTCCCTTACAAAAAGTTCTTTATTCATCGCCCCTGTTCTATTTGCATTCATAATTGCATTGTAGTCTCGGTTGACTGATGAGTACTTAGAGTTAAATGAACCGCTGTAATACCCGTTTTGAATCTGCTCGATTTCAGGTAGTTCAGTTGTAATGTAGTAGTAGCCAGCGCCTACGATACCAGCGAATAGCAGTCCAACACCTGCTATTAGTTTTTGGTTAAAGTTTGTATTTAACGAACCAATTAGAGACTTTTTCAGAAGCTCCTTATCTTCAAAGTCAATTAGGTCAGGTTTGTATTCAATCTTATCCATCAGACTTAAGTCATCTGACTGATAGTCAATACCTATATTAATGATGCGTAGCTCATTTTCACTCACAGACAACCTAAGACGTTCTCGGATATATTGCTCTAAGTCGGCGCTATCCATGATTTTATCAGAGGTAGTCTCAATCGAACCATCTTCATTGCGCATCAGAACCCAGAATGTATCAGCTTCAATACGTGTAAAAACTAGGGTGTCTGGTGAGAGCACATGAGCAACATATGAAGCTAAAGAATACTTGTTCTTTTGCTCATCCTGAGCAACTCCGGCGGCTTGAATTACTTTATTTGTAGTAGTGAATTCAACACCAGCATCAATCTTGGCTTCTGTCAGTTTCTGGCTTAGCCTAACTTTACTGGCAAACTGATTACCAGCAAGTACAGGCTCCAACCACTTAAGACCAATGGCAAATTGCTTACCACTCTCAATCTCAATGGTGTTATTGCCTATTAACTTGTAGATCATGTTTTCTTTTTAGTATAGAAATAAAAACGGAGGGTTTGATACCCTCCGTTTAGTAAATTTTATATTCTGACTACTTGAGAATATAAGGCGTAACCATCACCATAGCGATTTCTTGAGTGCTTTTAGCGCTTTCATCGCCCCCAAAGAGAAGTGAGTGCTCGCCGAATAAACCACCTGCACTACTCTTAGCTTTCTCAATCTTTTGGATCGATACTATCTTAGTGCTTCCATTAGGAATAATGGTGTTAATTCTATGAGTTTCACTCGCGTTCGTAGGTAAAGTAATTCCAGTTTCTGTATGATCTAGCATCTCAATATTTTCAGAGATCGAGATTCTACCTTGAATGAGCACTTTATCCTTGAATACTCTTGGTGTGAATAGCGATGTCAGACCAGTCTTATTGTATTCCGTTTCAGTACTCCAACTATCGTCGCCGCTATCATCGCTAGTTTTCTCGATCTTTGAAATGTACTTCTGCTCAACTACAGTCTGAAATGGTATCTCGGTGTTATTTAAGGTTGCAACTGGCATTTCATACTTAGTGGAAATCGTGCCGTATCTGCCCATTGCACCGATAACTGCATCAATGCCTGCTTTTGAAAAACTTGCACTCAATACATGATCCATAGCACCAAGTGACTTATTAGTCACATAGCCACCATTTATATTACTGAAGACTTTGCTTAAGAATTTATCAGCAGATAACGTTGTACTTATCTCATGATTTTTGTCCAACTTAACTTTTACGTAAGTAACATCCATGAAAACTACAGTTTCATTAGCAGCGTTCATAGTGTCAATCAACGATGTTACTTTGGTCAGAACGGATTTGCGATCAGTAACGGTAATATAACCATTCTTTTGATCAAAGGTTGCTTTGCCGTCTTTTGTCAACACTGACGAGACAGTTTGTTTAAGGTCTTCCCAATGATTTCCAGAAGCGCCGTACTCAGAAGACTGTTTAGTTTTTGCCTCCATTGAACCCGAATCATCACCTGATTCTGAGCTAGCCTCACTTTCTGTTGAAATTGAAATACTGCTGTTATAGGTCGCAGTATTATCCACAACGTGGAAGAGTTTTGTGTCTAAGTCATAGAACATAAACACATTATCGATCTCGTTATATTTCCAAGATAGACCTGTTTGAGTGGCTATCTTCTCCATAAAATCGACTACGCGACCATTAAAAATTAATGGTGGCAAAAGATCTTTGTCATCTTCTTCGTATTTGCCAAACAGTTTTGCGGCTTTAGGATTTGAGTTCTCTTCCCAGATCTCTTTAGGCTTTGGCTCCTCAGACTCTTCCCCGTATGGCAAAGGAACCGGAGGAAGCATACTTGCATTATCTTCAGATGCGATATCATTTGCGTCTTGGTTTTTGTCAACAAGACGAACAAAATCAATCTTAATCCCGTAATCGTCGAGCACTCTTTCCTTTAGATACTGCTCTGAAAATGGAATTTTACTATCAAACCTAATTTCTGAAGGCAGATAGCTTGGTATTTCAGTTGAACGGTCATTTGGTACGGTAAACGGCGTAGTGTCAACAAAGAAATCATCAACAATAACACCAGTACTAATCTCTTTAACCATTTCTTTAGAGGCAGATTCTATATCCTTAAAAGCTTCTACATTAGATGCTCTGTTCTCCTTGTAATCGTCAGTATGTATAGAAGAACACCCCGACAAGAAAGCAAATGACAACGGCGGCAAAACGCCTAGTATTTTATGATTCATTATTGTTGTTATTAATTATATTTACCTACAAAAATATGTAGCACTTTCCCCTGCGTGTAGAACTTATGGTTAACAGGTGTTTCGTCTGCATCCTTGTATCGATCAAGTAGAGCCTTGGTCACAGAGTAGAAGTTACCTTTCAGGTACACATCACTGATGTTCGTGAAGTCTTTACCATACTCGGCTAAGATTTCATTTCGAGTTTTAAACCCATTTGCATCAGCCCATTTCTCAATGCTAGTGAACAAGCTTCCTTTCTTAAATACGTATGTGTATGTCTTGTTAGGATCTAGTTGCCCCTTAAGGGATTCTGCGCCACCACCATTTACAAACTCTTCAAAAGTACCGTTACCATGACGAACGTATGATTCTTCATACTGTTTGCGCATCAATTGCAGCTTTTCTCTCTTTTCAGCAATCCTTGACTCTTCTTCAGCCCTTTCTTTCGCTTCAATTTGCTCTGCCGTTAATGACTGACCATTTGCACTAGGTTCAGCAAGCACAAGTTTCTCTTCTTCAGGCTCAACCAATGCCCAACTCGTATCAAGTACAAGTTTTTCGATATCAACTACTCCAGATTTACAATCAGCTGTATCGCAAATCACTACTTCAGATACATCTGTTGTAACTGGTTGAATAACTGGTGTTATTTCGGCATTGGATTCTGTACTAACAACAGAAACCTTGTTTGGACTCTTTGTGATGTGAACTAAAAGGTTGTTTTCAGCAGATAAGTCTCTTAGAACTCCGTCCCAGCGCTTAGAGCCATTCCAAGATATATTTTTCCCCTCAATGTTAGTATCAACATCAAGTTCAAAGTTATTAGGGACTATATGTGACAACACAACGATTAATGGCATATCCGTGAAACTAGCTGTAATGATTGATCCAGCTAGATCTCTAGGTGCTAGGAAATTATGCGTAACCTGATCTTTTACACTTGTGTTGGCTACGACTTGTCTGTCTGCATCCGTGATTATTGTCAAAGCTGCATTAGCACCATATG
This sequence comes from Vibrio sp. D431a, assembly GCF_030248655.1. Taxonomy (NCBI): domain Bacteria; kingdom Pseudomonadati; phylum Pseudomonadota; class Gammaproteobacteria; order Vibrionales; family Vibrionaceae; genus Vibrio; species Vibrio sp. D431a. Next base: position 120,163 of record NZ_JAHGAP010000025.1, read on the forward strand.
TACTCAGTGATAATGCTACTCCTATAACAATAGGACTAAGACGGAATTTGCGTATCTCCATTTTCAATATTTTATTTAAAGTTACTTTTTTGCGATCGCTTAGTCTAATATCTGCGATACTTTTTTTTACATAATACAGCCCAGACTATATGTCCAAACTCACTAACGGATAAATCGAACTTAGCCAGAATTGCAAAAAACGCAAAGCTAACCCCTAGAATTATCCATGTTGTTGTCGAGAATAAGTTAAGTGTTGCAACCATTAGGATAAGACCGAATAAACCATCTACGAACAAAAACTTTGCGGTAAGACCTGTTTCAGCCCAATAGTTATTAACATTTAAGTTTTCTTTTGCCTGTTCTGGGGTCATGCGTTGTCACCTCTTGAGAAATCAAGTTTAATTTCTTTAAATACTTTCTCGGATATAACGCCATCAGCAAAGAGTTGTTTAGCTTGAGTGACCATACTTTTGCCATACATCTCTGTTGCCTCTCTTAACAACCTTCTGTAGTTTGAAAGGTTTGCATCCTCGATATGTCTCTTCACATCCTGAGAAAAATGCAACTCTTCTCTCAATGCAATAACACCTCCGCCCACTTTCTGAAAAAGTCTTTGTGAAACGAATAATTCTGCTGCCTCAAGTATATTATGGAGTCTAGACTCATGCTCATTTACTGGGAAGTCGTTCAAGAGTCTTGTAACTGTTTCAGGTGCCCCGTTCGTATGTGTTGTTGTATACACCAAGTGCCCTGTCTGAGCCGCGTATATAGAGGCTCTTATTGTTTCAGCATCTCGTGCCTCACCAACGACACAAATTGTCGGTCTCCTACGCAGGAACGGCCTCATACCTGTAATAAAGTCTTTTACGTTAATACCGACAGAACTCTGCTCAATAATCACCTTATCGTTAATAAAGGAGTCATACACAAACTCTATAGGGTCTTCGAACATAACGATTTTTTCGTTCTCAAATTCCTCTGCTATTCTACGAATACCTGATGCAAGCAAAGTGGACTTACCCGAACCAGTCGGGCCAGACACAATCACGATGCCTTTGGGCGGCCTGAATTTGGAAAATAAATCTTCGCCATACTTCATATCCACCCATTTCGGTGGGTCTGGTGGTAATTGCCTAATTGTTATAGCTGGAACATTATTTCCCCTAACAGTTGTAGGAAAAACGTTGAGACGAAACCTATATTCACGAGGAAACGTATCAAAATCCTTTCTTTTGTGCTTTATAGTGAAATTACTGTCTATATAGTCTCCTCGTTCAATGATCGTTCTAGCTGTGTCACTACCGAACAAGCAGTTTGATATGGAGAAGACTTCTTCGTAGTCAAGCTCTCGACTAGCGACTGGGTAGTACACTTGCCCTATCTCCATGAGAGGTTTTCTCTTAGAGCCTATATGAAGGTCTGAAGCGTTAGCGTCAATCGCAGACTTAATAATTTTTCTAATGTCCTCACTTTCATGAAAATGAAGATCACCTAAATTAAAATCACTGTAATCCATCAACTAAATGTTTAGTTTCTAATTTATCTATCTTGGGCAAAGCCTTCCAGAGCTTGGACTGAGGGTTAAATGTACTTAATTTTTTGAGCTGTATTTTCGTAACACCTACATCCATGCCTTTTTCATCTGCCGTAACTCCTTCACTAATTGTCGTTGTTACGGGGTTAAAAGCGGCTCCGTATTTGAGCATAATATGAAACCTAACCATGCCGAAAAAATCACGGTGTAATTGGTTTACTTTCGACGAAACCTCTTGGTCTGCCATCTTTCTACCTCTAATCCAGCCTTGATAAACACCATTTTTCCAGTGAGTTAGTTCATTCGGCGTCAACGGAATCATATAAATATTCGGCTGATCAACCTTAGCTTCAGGTAAGCTTAAATAGTCAAGATATATAGGTGCTCTACGTATGAATTTAGCTTGAGCATAAGGAACATATCGCTCATCTATATGCTCATAAGTGTCATCTGTGACTTTGACGTAGTCTTCGGTCATTGATATTACTGGAGGAAGCACTTTGCCATCAGCAAGCATGAGGGCATTAAAGTTATAAATTGATCGAAGTTCAGCATCTGCACGCTGAGTGAAGTTTTTGAATCTGTTTAGTGTATGGGCATAGCCATACTGAGCTCCATATCTTACACCTTCATTAAATACCAACCCAGCCCTCAAACCTCGTTCTATTCTTTCATCTCTTCGTTCAGCTACTTTTTCACTAGTTAGGGCTTTGTTTTTTAATTCTAATAAATCAGGCATCGTGAAGTTTGAGACCTTATTAAAACCAATGTTCTCATCGAAATAAGAACTGGTTTCACTATCATCAAACACGAAAGTGCCAGATTCATAATAGAAATTATCACTAACCTCTCTAGCAGCGTCAGTGCTAATTGTATCTACATCTTTAAGGTCTATTGCGCTCATTATAAGTAGTCAATTTGAATGATTTTAAGTCCTTCAAGGACACGAATATCAATTCTATCTTTGTGAACATTATTGATGCGATGTATCACATCCATAACATTTAAAGGACGAGACTCTTTTGACGTGTCGATGCTAATATCGATCCTTCCTAGTGGCCTTGATGCAGAAGGTGCAGGTGTATAACCACTTAGGGTTGCTAGCATTTCAATTACTGGGTAGAAGTCCCCAGTCCATTTCAAATCAACTATTCTCTCCATGCCTGCCGGAACATAACTGTTCTGAAAGATATACTCGTCGTACTCTTCTCGTGACATCTCTAAACTTGCTTTACCATTTGCAAGAGCGGATAGCTCACGTAACGCCTCACTACTTGCGGCTGCACTATCAACAAGATCATGGTAAGCCTGAGACATTTGGCTTTCATTGAGATCGGTTTGATTAAATGTAAGCTCTGCTGGTTCAACATCTGTAGGTGAGGAAGAACATCCAGATAGGATGAGAGCTGGCAACAATATTATTAACCGTTTCATTTTTACTTTTAATAATAGGAAGATTTTTTTTGATAGGCAAACAAAAAACAGCGACATCATGTCGCTGTTTTTATTAGAAAGGATTATTTGTTAAGCCTGATGTAGGAACTCAATATCTACAGCAGCAGAGCTACTTGTAGAACCAGCATTACAAACCGCTACAATTCGAGCTGGAGCTTCATCAGCAGCCGTATCACCACCTACAGCACCAAGATCTGAACCGTTAACTGTAATAACTTGCCAACCTTGAGTTTGCGTTCCACGAATAAACTCTTGGCATACACGACCTGCTGGAACGGCTTTGTACTCGATCTTGTATTGACCGGAAGTTGTTGCGCTTGTTACAAGAACTTGCTTTTTCCAGATTGAAAGCAAAGCCGTGTTACCAGCAGCACGCTCGTAGCTAGACGGTGCTACTTGAGTAAATGTTGCTGGGTCGTCAATACCAGTGTAATCAATTGTACGTTGGTACATACTTTCAATAGCTGTTTTGAATTCGTTTACCTTATTGGATTCCTCACGAGCATCATTCATGTTTTTTGTATCCATTGCACGAGGAACAATTAATGCACCAAGACCAACACCGATAGCAATTACAAGAATAAGCTCAATCATTGTAAAACCGCGTTTTGAACGTAGAGACTTGTTACTAAAAAGATTCATAATAGTTTTTTTTATACTATATAAATTGCCTCCAACGATTTTCAAGAAAATTTAATTAAATTTTTCCAATGAATTTATCGACAGTATCTAACCCTATTCTTTTTTCTTTAACTAAGGGCATTGCTTTATCTAGCATAGATTCCCATTTCGTTAACCTTAATGCGGAATATACATCTAACACTGTAAATGTCACATCCATAAACGAAGATGGATTGTGTGGCGTTTTAATAAAATCTGTTATTACCATCCTTGATAAAGAATCTTCGTTATTTCCAACTATACAAACAATATCTTCAGGCATTGGGGATGAATCTATTTTACTGTAGAAGTCATATGCGTAAGAATCTTTAAATTGAACCTTCATTTTTGAATTTGTGTCGTATGTAGGCAATTCAACCGTACCATAAACGCCAATAAGGAACTGAGATAACTGGGAGCAAGTAAACATGGATAGAGTTTGAACGAAGACATTTATACTACTCTGAGCAACACATGAAATAAAAACAAGAACCCCATTTTTGACAAGTTCATATGCAGCATCAGTCGCCAGTACAAAATCAACACCTAAAAAGGACACAACCCTTACTGAAAGGGATGTGATGTCATTCACCAAATCTTCTAGAGTTGCTGATTGTTCAACCTCTCCGTTCACTGTGTATACCCATGCCCCGTCAATGCGCTCTACAACTACCTGAGAGCCTCCAATATATTCATTAACTGCTGAGTACATACTCATAGCTGTAACCTCAGACCTCGAAGTTATATACACAGCACCAGATGCTGTATTAAGCATTTTATTAACCTCCCTATCACGGAGGAATGTACGCTCCATTAAATGCTTATTTTTTTTAGTTTGAATTAGAAAATAATTTTCGCTGAGGTTTACAGCCTCTATATCAAAACCGTCTATACATAGTCCGTCAAGAAAATTAAGTTCGGTATCTTCGTTAATTCTTATACGTACAGTGTTATCAATAAGAACTCCATTCCTTATCGCTTTAATAATAATGTTATTGCCTTTTACTTGAACAGTAATAGCATCTGCACGCTGACTTAGATATTTCTGTATAACAGGGAAAACCATTCCTAAATTAAAGTCTGGGATAAATCTATCCTCGAAGTTTTCACCAGTAGTCAAATGATCGATTAATTGAGCTTTATTCATTTTCATTTAAGTACCCTAGTAGCTTATAATACGCAATCTTTACTTTGTCATTAGGAAACATAAATTCACATCCAATCATGCAACCTCTAACCCAAGCAACGCTCATATCAATAACCAAACCGTCAACGCTTATTTCCTCAGCATTGATAACGAGTTGAACTTTACTTCTTTCGGTCAGTTGAACATTACTATCTAACGCAAGTGAACAGCCTGAGGCGCTCAAGTCTGCCGTAGAACCATTAATAAGAAATCCGTTTGAAATCACATAGCAAGATCGACTTAAAGATAACCTTTTAAATTTTCTTTGACCTTTCATTTTCTATTAACGTTACAAATTACATGGACTGTTGTAAATGTGGCATCATGACTAAAGGTATATTTGAAAATAAAAGTCAGGAATTAGGATGTCAGATTACGAGTTAGACATTCTTGATGCTGTAGAAAGCGACGAGAATGACAAACATAGCGATCACCAACAAGAGCCTGATACGTTTAGTGTTGAGGCTAAAAACCCCGATAGAGACGCTGCGTCTATATACATGTCGGAGGTAAAAAAGTCAGTCTTACTTGATGACGTTGGTGAGATCAACCACAGTCGAGGAATAGAGTTTAGAAAAAACTCAATTCTTCTATTTTTATTAATGATCCCAAGTGTTAGAGAAAAATTCTACAAGAACTACATTAGCGACATTGAGAAAAATTGTGGGCACCCAAAAATCATCCGCTTCGGCGATAGTGATGCCCCAAAAGAGGATAAGTACCCAGCTGAATTAACCGAAATCATTGAGGGGGTAAAGGAAATTGGTGACACTTTCCAAGCTGAGTTTGACGCTACCCAAATAACAATGCTCTCACTTGCTGTTAAGGGGCTTGGATCAATTGTAAAGGTATCAGCGCCAACAAAAGAGACCTCTAAGAAGGAGGGTGACAAAAAATTCTCTTTACCTACATCCTCCTTTAGCTTTTACAATTACGATAATCTTTCTAAGGGAATCTCCAATTGCTCTAATGGCGTAAAGTCCTTTGTTCAGATTGTATGTAAGCTATTTGAGTTCAACGTAGATTACGATTACATACGAAAACTCTACAACGCAACAAAAGAGTTACGAGATGAAATTGGCGAGTGCGAACAAAAGATCATTAAGGTTAATGAGCAAACCAAGACTTTTAAAAAAGCAGAACTCATTAATTCAATGAGAAATACGATATCATCTGGAAATGAACTAAAACTAACTGACGACCGCATTCTGTCAGCTAGAGTGTTGCTTGCCCAGAGTGATATCGAGGCTGTTTTAAGAAAGCTTGGCATTGATTACCCAACTTTTAAATCACTTTGGGCAGAGCCATCTCTGCACTTCACGCATAGCAACAATATAATTGGGCAAATGTGTAAGTCGAACCTTAGACTCGTTCTATATGTCGCAAAATCATACAACCACCCGCAAGTTGAATACCTCGACTTTGTTCAAGAGGGAAACATTGGATTAATGAGGGCGGTTGAGAAATTTGACTACAGAAGGCGTTATAAGTTTTCAACTTACGCTACATGGTGGATTCGACAAGCCATAACTCGTGCTATTGCGGAGCAAGGTAAGCAAATTCGTATACCTGTTCATATGCTTGAGATTATGAAGCAAGTAGACAAAGCCAAAAAAGCTTATGTTGCAGCGCATGACCGTCAACCAACCGCTGATCAGATCGCCCTTGCCACTGGTATCAAACTAGACAAAGTAAAAGATGCACTTCAGGTAGAGAGCGACCCTATATCGCTAGAGAAGCCTGTCTCTTCAGAGGACGAAAATAGTTCTCTGGGTGACTTCTTTATGTACGAAGATGAAAACACAATTCAGACTCCATCACGTTCCAGAGATTGCGAGGATACACGCGATGTCGTTCTGAGGTTTTTAGATAAGCTACATCCTCGTGATGCACGTATTATTCTCATGAGATGGGGGATTATGTCTAATCGAGAGCACACGCTTGAGGAAACTGGGACACAGTTTGGTGTGACGCGTGAACGAATTCGCCAGCTTGAGTCAAAGTCAATCAATAAGCTACGTGATTGGCTTGAAGAGTACTACATGCTAGATAAGTAGTAAGCTAAAAATGAATAAAAAAGCGAGCATGTGCTCGCTTTTATTGTTTCTAAGTTAGTTATTTTAATACCCATTCGATTTCAGTGAGAGCTCCACAAATAATCTCTGTGTCTTCTGACAAGCTAGTTACTTTTGAGCCAAAAGACAAAGCTAAGCCTGCATAATACTTACAGAGCACTTCTCTTGCTCTCTCAGAGCCCTTCTCGTTAGCTTTGTTTAGAACAGTAATTGCTTTTTGCGGGTTTGGTTTAACAGCGTCACCAAAGGCTCCTGTGCCCCCACCTAAAAGCAGCTCACCATACATCACCATCGCTTCGACATTCCCCTTTTCAGCAGCTTTCTCAATCCATCTAAGTGATTCATGAATATCTTTGCGAACACCGTCGCCATTTAGATACATTTTGCCTAATTCATAACATGAACTTGGATCATTGTTTTGTGCGGCTATCCTTAAGTAGTCATCTGCTTTGTGTGCGCTCTCACGTTGTTCATACAACCCTTTCTTGTATATCAAGCCCAATGCATTTGCTGCCAAAGGACTTCTCTTTTCTTTAACTAGGTTATCTAGGTTTTTCAGAGAATCAGTTATGCTTTTCTCAACCATGTATCCTTCCAACTTGAGCAAGCACCTAGCGACTATTGCGTTTTCATTTTCCTTATCAGCATCATTGTTCAGCTTCTTAAGAAAACGCTGCTTCTCATTGTCAGTTTTTAGAGATAGTAGGTGTGATACGTAACTATTGTTTATTTTTAAGTCCATAAACGATTGTGTTAATTAAAGCACCACAGTAACGAGGTGCGTTTTTATTTATAGTATTTATTGTGTCGGAACCATACAAATTTTGCTCAAACGGACTTACACCTTCTGAGACTAGGTAGGTCAAAGATTTGATATAGTCCTTTCTGCATAGCATTTGCATAGGGGTTACACCTATTTCGTTACTGTATAAATTAAAATCCAAATCTTTAAACTTTGCTATTAAATTATGGTCATCAAATTTGAGACTCTCAACTAGCGACTGAGGAACAGAAAAGCCTTCCTTGTCTATCTTTACACTAGTAGATGGAGTTGCATCTAAGATAAATCGAGCCGTTTCATAGTATCTTGAAAACATAAAGTCTTGAACAAACAAAGTCTTCAAGAAATCAACGTCCTTAAGTCTTAACTTACTCAGTATCACTAAATCATCTAAATGAGTTAATTCATTATCATCCAAATAAGAGCGGTACTGACTTACCAAAGACAACTTCTCTTGAGTCAGCAACTTTTCAACAACTGTAACTCCATCTTTATCGTGAAAGTATGGGTTTACAGACTGAGAATTTTCTTTTAAAAAATCATAGATACATGTTTCTTTTTTATCTAAAAGGTCATGCACCAAAGGTTGTCCATTCAGAGTTTCTTTATACGGATTGATAGTGACACCAAAACACATGTCTGTCGCTTTCGCTCCACCAGATAACACCGTTAGTAAAGCTAGAATTGATACTCTTTTCATTTTAGGAATCTCTTGTTTTGATGGGTCTGTCTTCTTTGAGCAATCTTTGTTGCAAGTCTATTTCAGTTCCCAACATATCGAACTTACCATTTTTAATTAGTGGAACCACCGAAGGTGTATCAACTAGTATTGTGCTATTAATCCTTGAACCAGTTCGCTCCTGATGGAGGCACAATCTAAAGCCGCTGTAAAGTAACTGAATTGCTTCCTTTTCATCCATTACTGATGATGCATAGGTAATCACCCTTTTGAGTGCTGAAATTGGGTTGTCAGCATGTACTGTTGCTATTACCAGCCTTCCATCTAACGATGACCTTAATGCGAGGGCAGCAGCCTCTGAATCCCTTATTTCCGATATAAACATTAACCCCGGCTTATCTGTTGGATAACACCTCATTGCCATGCGGCCTGCATCGATGTAGTCCTTTGCTTGATGTATTTCCATTTGAACTAATCGTCCCTTACCGTGGACTCCATCGAGCGGTAGTTCGGCAGGGTCTTCGATAGCTAAACAAAAACCTCCAAATTTTTTGAGCCTTTCAAGAATTATTGCTGCGCAAGTTGTTGTTTTACCTTGCCCCGGACTTCCTGCAACAATAATTAACCCGCCCCTATTCAGTCGCCTTGCAGTACAAACCTGTTTAACCTTTAGAGGTATACTTATCTGGCTGAGCGGAATTGTCTCCATAGGTTGCGCCCTGAGGTCTGCTATCAACCCATGTATCCCCCTAATCAACTGGCACCTGTAAAATTTTCTATTGTACTGAACCGTAAACGACCCTCGCCTCTTCTGTGCTATCTCTGAAATCTGTTGAGCTAACTTTTGGACATGAGGCTTTAACGCGTCACATACAGGCATACATTCTTCTATATCACGGTAGTAAACATTGCTTTTGTTGACATCAGAAAAATTTATATAGATATCAGTAAAATCAAGTGGATCAAAAACCTTTTTAGTTTCTTCCATTTTTTAGTTAGCTTATAAAATGGATGGCACAAAAAAAAGCGGGTTAACCCGCTCCTTTTTTTTATAACTTAATTTAGAAGTCGCCTGATTGTAGTATTCCTACTACGTCATAGAAGGCCACGACACCAAAAATAATCACACAAACTATTGTGATCATAAACAATGTGCCGATGAAGGACATTTTTGCTGGAAGGTCTTTGGTAACCTTCTTCATGCATTCATTTGAAACATCAATCAAAGCGCCCTCTAAATTATCCCCCTTCGCAAGTGCTGAGAGATCTTCGCCATATTCGCCTAAAAACTTAGTTTCAAACACTGATGAACTATCTTCTGCCGAGGTTACACGAGCAAACATTTCGCCCACGTGTCTTTTCATATACTTGTTGGAAGTCTTGTGAATGAGATCAAGAGCATCCCTAAACCTAATTCCGGCAGTTAACAATGAAGACAAAGACTTTAGAAAAATGCTTATCTGCATTGATTTATAGATGCTGTAAGGCATAAAGAATCTATCAAGAGTATCTCTGACTGATGGAGTAAACTTCATGATAAGGTTTGGTGTCGACCATTTGATAAAAAATGCTATACCAATCAAAATAGAAAACGTTTGTTCAGGGTTGCCGCCCACAGCAGTTGCTAAATCGTAGAAGGATTTCGACATCTCTGTCCACTTATGCATTGGGACTAGATCGAGAAGTATAGGCATTAAAGAAGTCTTCGCACCAACAAGCATTCCGACTAGAATAATACATGCCATTACAGGCATAAATAGACTTTTCCTTACCGTCCATACGATGTTCTTAACTTCGAGTTCTAATGAAATACATCTATCAAATGCTTCATCATAAGCCCCTGTCTCCTCGCCCGTTTTAATTATCACTAGTTCAGTTGGCGTTACCCAACCTTCAAATGCATCAGGCAGAGATCCAGCACCACTTATAACTTCATATGCATGTTTCAAAAAATGATACTCTGGATTGATGTGCATCATCACATCTTTCTTATCTTCATGTTTCTTTTTTAAATATTCAAAAACATCAAGTACCTGCCAGTTGTTTTTTAATAACGCTCCTATTTTTTTGTATAACTTTTCTTTCCCAGAATAACTTTTAAACCGAGATTTCATTGAGTTAGTAAGAATTGACATTAGTGTTTTTTATATAATTGAGCTGCCTATTAAATCTAGTTCAGCTTCTATTTCGTAAGGGTCAAATAAGCCCAATCTCATCTTTTCGACAGCATCTTCAAGTGCTGTTTTACCATCCATGTTTTTCTTCCAGTAGACCATTAATTCTCTATCTGCACCCTTCTGAATCATCTCTAGTGCATTCATATCAGGAACTAACCCTTCAGAGGCAACCGAACGACCGGATATTCCAGAGAATTTACACTCTGGACAACCATCACCCTTAAACAAAATTGAATCGTTCTTTATGTCTGACACTGACGCAATGCGGTCATAGAGTCCACTAAGTTCATCTGGGTTATTGAATCTATGATAAGACTCAGCAACAATATCAGCTTGTTCTGAATTAATTAGCCTTATGTCCTGTAAGTACCTGATGAAACTACCTCTTGTGTTCATCTCCTTGTACCTACCGTAGTTTGATTTAACAGACTCCATTCCCATTAAATTCAATGTAACTAAGAGGTCTCTTTCACTAAGTCGATTTGGAACCCTTCCATTAACAATGGTTCTAGCGCAACTAGGACATACTTTGGGAAGAAGTTTTTGATAAAAGAGACCTGCTATAAACTTAGGAGTCGATAAGGTATGTCTATCTACACCCAAACTTTCAAGTCTTGATACTGACTCAACTGCACCCGCTGAGTGAAGTGTCGATAAAACTGGATGACCCGATTCGACAGCTTGTTGAGCTAATTTCCCACTTTGTCTATCCCTAATCTCGCCAATCATAATAAGGTCGGGGTCCATTCTAAGGCTTGTTCTAATTGAACTCTCAAAACTCTTAGAAGCATCACCATCATCATCACGAACGACAGGTATCTGCGTTGCCGCTGGAATGAAGTATTCTGGTGGGTCTTCGACCGTAATTACCGCTATTTCACCATTTCTTTCCAGAATCTTGCCCATAAGGATATTCTGTAGAGTTGTTGATTTACCTGAACCTGTAGTGCCGGAAACCAAAAATAATCCTGATGGTTTTGATATCGCTATACCGAGTCGTGACCGCTCCCTTTTTGCATATCCCATCTCCTCTGTAGTCAACGGCCTAGTGGCGTTTTGAATTCTTAGAAGACGAATAACCATTGTAAAACCGGAAGGAGACGCTGGAGCAGTAGCTACACGCCCTCGCAATCTTACAAATCCAAAATCCTTGTCGATTAAAGCATCTTGTGGGATCTCTGGTTTAAAATAAGGTGCTGAGACAGTTGTCAGAACGTTGTATATAGTCCTGCCCCAACTCACCCCCTTTTTAGCGCCGAGTTCACGAGAGACCTTTAGTTGCCCGTTTATCCGCCTACGTATCCGTGCTGTTGATTCTCTTACTTCTAGATGGATATCAGAAACTCCATCACGAAGAGATTGAACTATTTCATCTTCTACTTCAGTAACGTTCTCAAAGACTTCCACTTCTTCTTTTTGAACAGCTACATTACCTTCCTTAACTCTAGAATCGAATTCTTTCTTAATCTCGATCATTAATGACCTGTCTTTGACAGGCTGAGTATGACGGTCTAATTTTGCTTTTTGAATCTTATCTATTGCCGTCGAACCGTTGGCGCTAGACAACCAACGTTTATGACCAAGAACGTAAACAACTTCTTCATCTACACCGTTATTTTTCACACGTGCATGAATAAACATCGCGAACTTCTGATCCTTTGGAGAGAGCTTTAACACTTTGCAATCCCCATTTTCGACGCCCATCAGTATCCAATCTTCACCTAGATCAGCGACTGAGTTTATGTCTTTTCTTTTCCTCATTCTTGGAAGTTCTTTTAGTAGAATTTATGTTTTTTCCACCTAAATAAAAACTTTTGTATTAAAAAAAGCAGGTCATAAACCTGCTTTAACAACATCCACCAGCATCAAGAGAGCGAGAACTCTTCTGGGTCAGTAACCTTTTTAGGTTTTTTTTGTATATTTCTAGGCGTTGCAGACCTTGCCTTGATGAAGTCAACGTAGTCCTGCTCCACCCCTTGCCAAAGTACAGGCTCCTCTTTTGTGACTAAGGCTGTTTCTATGAAGATTTCATTAGGTCTCATCCTCGCAAGCTTCACGCCTTGTGATTTAGGGTATGAAATGATTTCATCAACAGGGAACCGCATATGCCTCGCTAGAGAAGTGAAGAGTGAAACTTCAGAATTTCTATCAAGTAACTCTTCCACTAATACGATTTTCGCATCTGGATATTTTTTCAGAATAAAGATGTCTTTCCCCGCTATTTGCTTCGAATACAAGCTTTCAGCAGAGCAAATAAACCCGTAACCATGATCGTGAATCAAGACATACTCAGCGCCTTCCTTATACTCGAAGATAGAAATCGGTTTATCTCCATTTGAGCTAATCAATGTGTTTATGTGTATGTCCTTTCTTCCCGAAGGCACACTATCTACAGAAATTGTGTACGAACGTCCCGCACTTGAAAAGACAATCAAGTCTTTATCTTGCATAGTCTCAATGCTTGAAACGAACTTATCATTAGGCTTAAGCATATTTGATGGAGATTCATCTAAGCCATGCCCCTTACGAGACATTAACCACCCATCTTTGGTCACAAATACAGTGACTGGGTCTTTTGGTTTCTCGACGGTTAGTTCAGCTTGGGTAACATTAACCTCTTCAATTAGAGTTCTCCTGTCGTTATCTAACTTCAGAGTGGCAGCTTTAAGCTCTCTACCAATAAGGTTTCGTTGTTTAACCTTTGACTCAAGAAGCGCCTTTAGGTCATCAATCTCCGTTTCAAGCTTGATTCTTTCAGAGTTAAATTTATCGAACTCTAGCTTCTGTAACTCCTTGAGTCTAATCTCCAATACGTCAAGAGCTTGCCTTTCAGAGAGAGAGAATTCATCCATTAGAACCTCTTTAGGGTCATCCTCCTCACGGATAATCTCTATCACTCTATCGATGTGAGACATTACAGCAATTCTTCCCAAAACAATTTCATGTCTTCGTATTAGCTTGTCGAGGCGATTCTCTGACCTTTTAACGATTGTTAAACGCCTGTACTCAACCCAATCTTTTATTATGTTTGGTAAGGAACGAACTTCTGGTCTTCCATCAAGAGAAAGGATAGTCATGTTGAACTTCATTGTACTTTCAAGTTCGAACAATTTTATGAAAGACTCCATGAACGCCTCAGGCTCGACCTTGCCAGTACGAGGAGATATGACAATTCTAACCTTGCCCTGTTTAGCCTCATCTGCTGATGTATGGTCAACCACCCCATCTTCATTACTTAGGAAGTTTCTTATAAATGCCTTTCTATCCAACTGCTTTTGATCAACGACCACCTTTTTATCTTTTTGCTTTTTAGGCACCTCGTATGTGTCAGCCGAACTTACTATTTCTATTAGCTTTTTAGGGCTCTTGTCGAAAGGTAATTCGTAGACCTCAATATCATACTGACCTCTTGCCTTCTCTAATACGCGCCATCTCGCACGTACACGCAGCCTCCCATACCCTGTCTCGTAACACTGCAATAACTCCTTTTCTGAGTTTATTATATGACCGCCAGTAGCAAGGTCTGGCCCCTTTATGTGTGCCATTAACTCAGATGTGGTAGCATCGTTGTTCTTAAGGTATGCAAGAACTGCATCACACACTTCTTGTGCATTGTGAGAAGGGACATTGCTTGACATACCAACAGCGATACCCTCAGAACCATTAATCAAGATCACTGGAATTGGGGCAGGTAAGAAAATTGGCTCTTCAGTAGTTTGGTCAAAGTTTCCTCTAAAATCCACAGCACCAAGATTAACTTCCTCAAGAAGAATGTCAGCAAATGCAGTAGTTCTAGATTCCGTATAGCGCATTGCAGCAGCGGAATCACCATCTCTCGAACCAAAGTTACCTTGCCCATCGACTAGTGGGTATCTTGATTTCCATGGCTGTGATTGTCCAACCATTGCTTCGTAAACAGCTGCGTCACCGTGTGGGTGATATTTACCAATCACATCACCTACAACGCGTGCAGATTTTTTGTAGTCAGAGGTGCTGCTGATACTTAACTTTTTCATTGCGTAAAGAATACGCCTGTGTACAGGCTTAAGCCCGTCTTGTATACATGGTAAAGCACGCCCTGTAAGGGTTTGCATTGAGTATGCCATGTAAAGTTCTTTCGTTAGTTCTTCAAATTCTTCGTAAGTCATGACAAACCCTTAATCTAAATAGTTTTCAAAATTACCGTTTTGAGAAATCCAAGACTTTCGCGCCGAGGTTTCTTTTTTTGCGAATAGGAAATCGAGCTCTTTGATCAGATAGAGAATTCCATCGTTATCAACTTGTGGAATAATCAATGTTCTTGAGTCTGGATCAAGAGCCGTCTCAGCCAACTGATCAGGGTTCATCTCACCCAATCCTTTGAATCGGTTAATCTGGATTTTTTCTTCTGAGTAACCCTCTTTTTTGAGCTGAATTACCTTCCTATCTCGTTCAACCTCATCCTGAACATAGTGCTTTTGCGGCTTTAACTTGCCTTGTTTTTTGGCCTCAACGCTGAATAGAGGGGGTTGAGCAATACAGTAATGTCCTTGTGTAATTAGGTGCGGAAAATGCCTTAGTACATTCGCTGTTACTAATGTTGAAATGTGATGACCATCGACATCGGCATCCGCAAGAACAATACAGCGCTCATAGCGAAGCTTTGATAGAACTTCTTTCGGGTCGTCCGTTAGTGTGTGTGGTTTTACACCTAGAACTACAGAAAGGTCTGCTATCTCTTGGTTTGTTAGGGCATTGTCGGAAGTAATATCCCATGCATTGATTGGCTTACCTTTAAGTGGCATTATCGCTTGGGTTTTTCTACATCTTCCCATTTTCGCTGAGCCACCAGCCGAATCCCCTTCTACAATAAAGACTTCAATGTCAGATCTTACTTTAGAAGTGCAGTCCGATAACTTGTCGGGAAGTGGGGAAGTTGCCGAGCCACTTTTGCGGACAACATCCTTCTTCTCTTCTTTCATGCGAGCTTGTGCATTCTCAATGGACATATTGGCAATATCAAGACCAACACTATGATTCTTCGAAAGCCAACTTTCCATCTTGGCTTTTACACAGAACTCCGAGAGTGCAACCATATGTCTAGACAAAAGTTCTTCTTTGGTTTGCCCTCTGAACTTTGTCTCTACACACTTTGCAGAAACCAAAAACGACATATTTGATGCTACATCTTGGCGGCGAAGCTCAACACCTTTTGGCATTAAAGCATTTGAGTTACAGAAGTTTTTTACCGCCTCAAATACACCCCGCTCGAAACCAGCAACATGAGTACCACCATCAGGAGTTACTACAAGGTTAACGTGAGAACTTCGGAAGTTTTTCCCAGCTTTTACAAAGGATAAACCCCACTCTATACCCTCACCCTTTTTATTTACTTCATGGTCATCTGTTTCCCAGTAATGTTTATCCACATATACGGGTGTATGAACAGAGCCAACTAACTGGTTTAGGATGTACTCGGTAATTCCGTCCTCGTAATGCCATTCAGTTACTTTATCTTCGGTTTCGTCGTCTTTTCCCTTAACTGTAAGTCTAAACGTACTTCCAGCAAGTAGGATAGCTTTCGCTTTTACAGCTGTTACTAGCTTGTCTATAGGGAAGTCTTCTGAATCAAAATAAACTGGGTCAGGCCAAAAGCGAACGGTTGTGCCCGTTTCATTTTCTGGGCACTCGCCAATAACATTGAGCTCCTCACACAGGAGACCATTTTCGAAAGATATGTAGTGAACTTTACCGTCTCTTTTAACGCGAACTTCAAGCCTTCTACTAAGGGCGTTAGTAGCTTTGACACCCACACCATGAAGACCGCCACTAACGCCGTAAGCTGATTCACCACCATTATCAAATTTGCCACCTGAGTTCATTTCAAGGAACAATATCTGTATAGCTGGTAATTTATAATCTGGGTGCAAATCCACTGGCACGCCGCGACCATCATCTGTTACTTCTAACGAACCGTCTCTGTGTAACGTGATAAAACAGTTGTTGGCAAACCCTCCTAAGATTTCATCTGACGCGTTGTCAATAACTTCACAACTAATGTGGTGTGGATCAATTGGGTCAGTATACATCCCCGGACGTTTTTGAATATGTTCCAGACCTTTCAATACCTTAACGGCACTAGCGTCATACTTTTGTTTTTTGGACATAAAACTCTTATTTACTGAAAAAATATGAGAAATAATACCACGCTGTAAAGGGGAGAATTGAAAGCGGTTGTTTTTAAAAACACTAGAGCTAAAATTGACAACAGTGAAATTAAAAGAGTAATTCAAATTACAGAAGACATTTCAATAACATTAGCAGGAACAGCACAATGACTTTAAGTACACTTAAGCGCAGTCTGAAGGATATCAAGAAAAATGCTTCAGCATTTTCTGAAGAAACAGCTAAATCGATCATACAAACATCAAAAGATGCTACACAAACTGTAAATTTAGGCATATCAAACACAAAAGAATTAGTATCTGAAAGCCTTGATACAACGACAACAGCAATCACCGACGCCTCAAACAACGTTAAGCTTAGTATTAGTAAAACTGTAGCTAGTGCGGATAACAAAGTTCAGAAAACACTTGATGAAACCGACATATTGCTTACTAGATTAGTTTCTCATGCGTCAGATGCTGCTGTAGTCGCAGGAGCAAGCGCCGTGGGTGTCGGAATTAGCTCATTGCTAGTAACGCCAATCATACCCGGTGCCTTTCCTTTATTTGTTGCTATTGCTGCCATAGAGTCAATGATGATGTTTTCTGACATGTCTATGCGAACGACCTCTAAAATCAAAAAAGAAGAAAAATCATTGCAACTCAAGAGGGTTGCAAAAGGACTTAAACGTTATGGGGTTGTCACGGAAGATGCCGTTTTCAAATCAGACAAAGTTGAAGTTGAGATAGATTCTTTAAACGGGGAGATTGACGGTGTGATTCTAAAAGGCGAATACAAAGGAATAAGACTTTCAGATATGGACAAAGATGAAATAGTCAATTTGATAGATCATAAGGGCACGGACAAAGAAACTAAAGAATTCCTGAAGCTCTACACTAAATTCAGAGAATGCTAACTCTTATCTTCAGTAACTATGAAAACGAACTGCCAGATAACCCTATCTGGCAGTACTAAGGGGGGTTCAGGGTTTCTATTGACATGAGCCCCCTCTTTTAACCCTAAATAGTCATCTTATTGGTAGATTGACACTTGATCTCTTGTACCTTAAGAACTTCTTTAATATCAGCTAATCTGCTATCCGTAACCGCTACAACAACAGCGCCTAAGTCATTATGAAGGCTTCCATAAATCCCGTATTCAGATTTTAATTCATTCAATCTGGACGCATATCTTACTCTAGCTAGTTCGTCGTTAGCATATTGTGGACTATAGAGATCTGCTTCTATTTGTTTAAGAGCTTCAGCTAGATCGTCGTCCATGTATCTTTCATTTATATAGTCATCAATTGGATTTGTCGCAGAACCATAACTTCTTGGTTTGAAGAACCTATTTGTGAAAATTTCTCTTAAACCACCAAATTCTTCTATAAATTCTTCAAGGCTACACTCGACCAACTCGTCTGTGTCATATGAGTAGTAGCCCTCATCATCGAAGTTATATTCAGGACAATTCGTCTCAAAAGAAGAAAGCATAAAATGATATGTTTGTGGTGACTCCAAGATTGCTCTTTCAATCAGACTCGGATGGCTTTCAGCGCTCATGATGTTGGAAATGTTATCCTCTGTTAATACAACCTCTCCAATTACTAAATTACCGTTATCACCAGCAAATGAGTCTGCTTGTATTTTACTTGTAGACATATAGAAAGCCGTACCCTGCGCATCGTTACGATGACCTTCCCTACTGCCAACCTTACTAAGATCGATCGTATCTCCTTGGAAGTCTTTAGAGCCATGAAATACAGGTAAAGTTACTTCACCCTCCTCTCTTATTTGCTCAAGTATCTCCTCAACAGTGAGGTATTTCTCGCCACGCTCTAATTCAGACGTTGACCTTAATAACTTTTCTTTGAAATCCATCCTTTTAATTTAAGTTTAATAGATAACCATTAAAGAGGTAAGCCTTACATCCACCAGTACCACAAATCACAGTAATTTTGTTATTGTGCTACAAAGTCTTATCGAAATTATGTGCAGATAATGGAAACAGAAAACGTATTAAGACCAACAGCCTTTGATAGCTTTATTGGTCAACAAAAAATTGTTCGTCAATTAAAAACTCATGTTCTAGCAGAAAAGCTTAGAAAAGAACGTGGTGATGCCTCTTACTTAGACCACATGGTTTTCGAAGGTAATGCAGGCTTAGGTAAAACCTCTCTTGCTTTCGTAATCGGCAAAGAGCTCGAAGCAAAAGTAAAGGTTATGCAAGGGGTATCGATTGAACACCAAGGTCAGCTAGTGGCGAACATACTATCCTTAGAGGAAGGCGACATTTTCTTTATCGATGAGATTCACGCTTTGAGCAAAAGCTTGCAAGATGCTCTTCTAACAATCATGGAAGACTTTAGACTTGATATCACTCCCCCAGACGCTGATCCGATAAGCATAACTCTTCCTAGGTTTACACTAATAGGAGCCACAACAGAAATCGGCACTTTACAAACACCATTGAAGGATCGCTTCATCCATAAGTTTAAGTTGCTACGTTATACTGTAGATGAGTTAACCGAAATCTTGGTTAGGAGTTGTAACTTGTTGTTGACGACCTACGATGATGAAGCGCTTAAGTTTATTGCAGGGGCATCAAGAGGTACACCTCGTATAGCCAATAACATTTTAAAGAAAGTTCGCAATTATGCCGACGTCTATAATAACAACCATATATCTTTAAGTATCGCCAAAGATGCTTTAAATGACGCATCTATTGAGGAGTCTGGACTAGAGGAGAGTGACAGGCAGTACATTAACGCGTTGTTAGAAGCAAAGAAACCCTTGGGCATAAAAACTATTTCAGGGATGCTAGCTATCGACATTAAGACAATAGAGAACGATATAGAATCTTTCTTGCTGTTCCATGGTTTGATTGAGAAGAATCCAAAAGGAAGAATACTATCAGAAAAAGGGATGAGAGTTGCTAAAGGAGAACTAAATCTCTAGTACTTCCCTCCCCTTCTTTATGAGCTAACAATACAACCATGTTTCACAGTAATGTCAAGGAATGTGGTTGATATATAGTCACAGTGTAACGTTAAACATAAGGAATAGACATGAGACTAGAAAGGTACAATCTAATCGTTAGGTTGCTTTCGAACTTCATAAATGAGTTAAAGATGACTCACACGCACACCCAAGAGTCATTAATGAATGTAATCGCCATAGGTCTCTGTAAAGTCCATACAGACCATAATCTCACGATTGATGAGGTTAGATACGTATTAAATACGCCTTTATCTAATTTCTATTCAGAACGTCTTTTAAAGGATTTATCTTAGTTAGGTATTTTGATGCTGGTGGATGTTAAAAGGGGTCGTTTCTTCCGACCCCACTACAAGCATTAATCTTCAGGAGAAATTATCTTCCTGATAGCTTCTTCAACCTCTTTGATTTTACTGTCTGGTATTCGTTTAAACTCAAATTGAATAGTTGATTTGGTTTGAATTTTACGAACAAACTTATGTGCCTGAGTAAAAGTAACTAATGGAGTTACAATGTTCTCAAATTTCGGTGGAGCTTTTATAAATGAGCCCACAGAGCGATCAAGCAAAGAAATGATTTTAGACTGCTTTTTCTTTGTGTCTAACTTGGTCTCGTCATTGATTTCAGATACTTCTTTAGAAATTGTACCAAGGAAGTTTTTTATCACCACATCAACGTTAGTTTCTTCCTTAGCTGCTAGCTCAAGTAGGCTGTTTGATACTTTGTAAACTGACTTATACTTGTTTACAGCAAGGCCGTTATAGTCTGGGATTATTGAGATCAGAGATAGAGGTATTTCTGCAAACTTCAATTGGGACAATAGCGTTTGATACTCTGAATCTGTGTATGTCTCCCCGAATAAATAGCGAGCGTAATCCTTCTTCTCTTCAAACTTCCTATTGCCTTTTTCATCTAGGCTCTCAAATTCTTCTAAACGAACTAAACCCAGTTCATAGTAAGAATGCGTCTTAACCCTGCGACTTATTTGACTAATGTACCTTGCTTCGGCATGAGTAATCTGAGTTCTGGCAACGTAAATGCGCAGTGGCTTGCCAGAGATAATGCATGATTTACGGCGGCGACTACCATCCATTAACTGAATCTTATCAGTTTCAGGGCTCTTATTTGCAATTGCGGGGAACAAGTTACCTTTATCAGACAGGCTTGGGATAATATCTTGGAGTGACTCTTCGGTTAAAGCATTCGGGTCACGCTCGTTACTTGGATGAACTTCAGTTAAAGCTTCAATTTGGTCTGAAGGTATTGTTAGTAAGTCAAAGATAACCTCTTGATCGTTTGCCAATGGAAAAGGTGTACCTGACTCATCTATTGATATACCAGACTCACTAAGGAATTTTGTTAGTGCTCCAGTTGTGTCAACACCATTTTTAGCACCGCTCTCAAGGGTTCTCAGCAATTGCTTGAAAAGAGGCTTTTGTTTCGTCTCAAAATCATGTTGTGCAATCAGTTTTTTTTCTGCACTGCTATCTTCTTCAATAGCATCACCACCAAACAAATCGACCATAATTATTACCTACTAAATTCTTTGATTGACAGGATGGAGTCAAGTTCGCTGTACACAGATCTTAGTGCGGCTAAGCTATCTGTGTAACCTTTTGTACTTTTAGTATCGAACATCTGAAGAACAGTGTTGTTCGCAGACGCTTCCTCATACTTCTTATTTTCAAGTATTCGGGTAACAAAGCAGTCGCCTTGTGCAACTATCTTATCTGCTGTTGCGGCTAGTTCAGGTTTATTCTGATGCTTAGTTATCATCGTTCTAATTGCGTGTAATCCATCCCAATCATCAGGAACAAGATGTTGGATTATCAACGCTAAAAGGTTCAGGTATTGAACATATGCCTTGTAATCTTGTTTTCGGGTAGTTGTTGGAATTACCAAAAAATTAGAGGCATAAAGCGTTGAAGTCATGAAGGTGTCTGGTGATGGCCCTGTATCAATAAATACGATATCAAATAAGTCTCTAAGAGGCTCTATGACGGTATCTTTATATACCGAGAACGCTTCGTCTTTGCGACCCTTGCCAAGCTCATTAGCAATACTGATAGGAATTTCGCTATCGGTTATTACTGAAGGAATAAAAGACAGGTTATCTATGTAAGACTGTAGTACTACGTTATCAAGAAGGTGTCTTCGGAACTCCTCTTGCTTTTCTGGGGTAAGTCTTTCTTCTCGCGTTAATTGAAGAGACTCTTTAATTAATGTGCGCACACTTCTAAGAGAAGAATTTGCGCCAGCTGAATGTGAAAGATAATGACGAAGAGAACCTTGAACGTCTGCATCACAAAGCAGAACTCTTCTGTTCTTTCTTACATCGTTTGCAGCCTCAGCAGCTAAGTGCAAAGCTGTATTTGTCTTGCCTACACCGCCCTTTGCTATGTTAACCAATATTACAGGTAGGTCGAATTTATCAGGATTCTCTGAACGACGTTGCTCAATTGACTTGATGCCAAATCTAGAGACTATCTGTAATGCCTGTTCGCGAGACAAACTGACACGATTACCGCCATCTCTGATAATAAATTGACCCTCTTCTTTTTCTAGAAAGTCTATATGGGCTTGAACATGGTCAGGCGTCACACCGACTATGTCGGCGATGCGTTGTTTATTAAAAGTAAGAGGCTTTACCCTATCAATCAAATTCAGAGTTAGCTTCTCTTCTTCATCCAAAGCTACCAATGAGTCATGGTGACGTTTTAAGTTCTCCACATTCTCAATTGCACGTTTCTTCATAAGTTACACCTTAATGGTCTATTAAAGAGCTAAATCTAAGATAGCATAGGTAAGTGATGGTTAGGAGATAATTTACCTCGGAAGGCTTTAAGTTAGCTCAATTATGTGGTGGAGTTTGAGTTTTTGCTACTGTAAATAGAACTGTAGAAAAAACAGAACTCTTACTAGCTAACCCTTTATGGGATAAGGCTTAGGTAAGACTCAAACAGTGTAAGAAAACAGTTTTCTTGGTCAAAATGGCAAAAAACGAACAATGTCAGAAAAACAAATGGCATTCAAGGTAAGTCGTTGATATTGAAGCATAAAATCAAAAGAGTGGAGTGTAAGAAAACAGTTTTTTTGCGCTTAACTTGATACAAAACATTCTGACCCAATATAATTTAGGAACAAAAGAAAAACAGGATGTGAAATGTTACATAGAGAATACTTAGGTTTCCGTTAGTTAAATTAACGGAGATTACATATGAACTTAAACGAATCTTTTTTTCTGGTATGGAAGGATGGTGCTACACGTGTAGTTTGTAACTTAGCTGACGAAATGCAAAAAAGCCAAACATGGGTTGGCTCTAAAACGGCATTTAATGTGTTTAGTAGATTCACTGATGAGCACCTTTGGGAGACAGCTCTTGTATTCAATTCTAAATTCAAACTTGTATCGATCACGCAAATTGAAGCAGAATGGAATGAACTAACCGAACTTAAAAAAGCTAAAGACTACAGAAAAAAAAGCGCACTGCACCGACGCAGATACATTCTTGATGGCCGACGCCATTGCAGAAAAGTCAGAACGACTAATGAACGCAAAAAGGCATTTCAATACAAGGATGATGAATCCTATTTCGAAAATGAACCATCTATAAGAGGAAAGCGCCGCAAACTCCCTTCCAGCCGAGATGATATCCACTCTGGCACTAAAACGAAGAACTGGAAGTACAACCGAAAGACTCAGTATAAGTAAAATAAGGAGCCAAATTGGCTCCTTATTTAATTTGAGTGTGAAAATCATTTTTAACTCAAGCTAATAACGACAAAGACTTAGGCTGGCAACTTTCATTAATTTTAACAATCCCGTTACTCCAACTCCCATCTAGCTTTATCTTTATAGCGTGTGAACCAGCAGATACAGATTTATGAAAGTCTTGACCTATAACTGAAAACCCCGAAGTATCAGAGCTCAGTCTTGCATATAAGCTACCTTCATCTTTTGAATTTAGACTGACATAAACAAACGCATTATCATTACGAAAGTTCAAACACCCCAAAACAAAGTAAGTACCTTGAGTTTTAGTGTGGAAGATTTGATCACCTACTGTCATCATTTCTTATATCCTCCATAAGAGTCTTCGTAAACTACTTTACCACTAGAACAATCGTAGACTTCAGAAATGTGCATATCAGGAATATCTTCTCCTTTTGTGTTGGGAAGAGCTGTACCTTTTAAACAAACCACCTCGTTAATGTAAATAACGCCTTTAATTTTGGAGTATATGTCTGGGAAAACTGCTACATTCACGTGTCCTGACCCGTCAGCCAAGGTCATTATTGCCATCTCCCTGCCAAAGTTTTTCCCTTGTTTTTTAACTTTTAGAATACGAAGAGCCTCAACCATACCAGCTACAGAGTAAATGTTTCTTTCCTCTATATCACCTTGTGAATTAACTCTCGATGGTACTATTCGAGATAACGGTGTAGTTCTGTGTCGCTTCCTTAAAATGTCCCGAAGACCACCTACATCTAGAGGGTGACCAGTGATAAACAGGGACATTCTATCGTACTCAGATATTAGTCTGTCTTTTTCAGCAATCTGCACAACTGAGTCATATTTAAAACATAAATCCAAATCATCTACCGATTTAAACCCTGCAAAATCTTTTACTTTAAAACCTCTCATAGTCTCTGCTTCGTGCAAAAGGTACGGTCGCTTATAGTAAGCTTCCAATTGACTACCAACGTGTTCATCTGTGTTAATGGAGTCAAAGTTATTCACGACATCTAACGAGTGATTCTGTTTAGGTTCGTTAATTTTAGAGTTAAGCAAATCGATTTTACGATTCAAACTATCAACATCACCATGTAGGTTTACTAATTCTTGATAATCAGCATTCTCCTGAATGTACAGACGAGATAAATCAGAACGTTTATTTACTTGAAGTATTAAAGACTCAAAATCCATACGAACCGTATCTAGTGTCATGTTATCGTATAAATGGTCTGACGAATTCAAATTGTCTTGGATTACTTGTCCGAAAAAGCTCCAAAGCAAATTAATTCTTTCTTTAATGCTCATGTTGTCAGAAATATTAAGATTGTAACGTTGACCATAATGATAAGTTAACGACTCAATCATCTTATGCAACTCCATGCCCTCGTCTTTTATAGACGCAACACTTCGCTCTGATTCAAATACCTCATCTCTGGCTTTTATCAAAGCATTGACATCATTTTGAAGAGATTCCTCATATGGGGTTCTCGCTAGTTCAATTTCAACAGAACTTGTTAGATTTAAAGAATCTAATGCACCAGATAAAATAAGTGCCTTTGAAATGTTTGCATCAAAAGCAGATCTACACCTAAAAGCTATCTCAGGCAGTGTTGTAAACGAACCATTTTCATTTCTTTCATTCAGAATCTTAACTAGGTTTACGTTGCCAACCCCCTTGATTGCTGATAAACCATAACGAATGCTCATCTCACCTTCAGGTTCGAACATGGCTCCTGATTTATTTATATCAGGCGGTAATATCTCTATGCCATTTTTCTTACAGTCTATTAGTGTTTGTTTTAATTTATCGTGGTTGTCAGCTTGGCTAGATAGGACGGCGGCCATATACTCACAAGGGTAGTAGCGCTTTAACCAAGCTGTTTGGTAAGCTATGTATGCATAGGCCATACTATGACTTTTGTTAAACCCGTACCCAGCAAACTTTTCAACTAGGTCAAATATCTTAAGCGCCAAAGTTGGATCTACACCTTTAGACTTAGCACCACTTTCGAACACATCTCTTTGTTTCGCCATTTCCTCGGGGTTCTTTTTACCCATCGCTCTTCGTAATATGTCAGCTCCACCAAGACTGTATCCTGCTAACACTTGAGCTATCTGCATTACTTGTTCCTGATATAAAATAATACCGTACGTAGGCTTTAGAATATCTTTCAACCATTCGTGTTGATATTTTGAATCAGGGTATGAAATTTCCTCTCTTCCATGTTTTCTATCAATAAAGTTATCAACCATCCCTGACTGTAATGGCCCCGGTCGAAACAATGCACACAAGGCGCTAAGTTCCTCGATATTTTCAACCTTGATTCTTCTTAATAGCTCGCGCATACCGGATGATTCAATTTGAAAAAGAGCATGAGAGTTGGCTTCCTGAAGCATTTCAAAAACGACAGGATCATCCATCTCTAGATTATCTAAATCAATCTTAACCCCATGTCTATTTTCTATATGCCTTAGGGCAAATGACATCGTTGTTAAATTTAACAATCCAAGGAAATCAAATTTGACAAGTCCCGCTCGTTCAACATCAGATTTGTCGGCTTGTGTGACTAATTTAAATACATCTCGCACATCAGATTGAACGGATGTGAAATTTGTAATTGACCCATTCGCTATCACAACTCCACCAGCGTGCATACCTGAGGATTTTTTTAAGCCCTCACATGCAGCTGTAAGCTCCATCAGTACCTTTGTTACAGGTTCGTTTTCAACTCTCTGTTTTACAGATTCGACTTTTAAGCAATCATCAACTTTGACTTCTGGGTCATCAGGAAACAATCCCTTAAAGTCATCGCCATACCTTACTGACGTTCCATGAACCTTTGAAACATCTTTGAATCCTGATCTCGCCGCAATCAACCCATGCGTTGCAATTTGAGCAACAGAGGGGAATAGGGCGTTAGGGTCATTATACTTATCAGCTGTATATTGTATTACACTGTCACGTGTCATTAACTCTTTTGTTTCTGGGTGAAAGCCGCTGCCGAAATCCACATCAAAATCTGGCATTGAAACACGTTCTGGGTTAAGGAATCGTTCGAATAGAAGTTCGCGCTTTATTGGGTCAATATTAGTTATACTTAGTCCGTATGCTACTAGGGAACCTGCGCCAGAACCACGTCCGGGGCCTACTGGAATCCCATTGCTTTTAGCCCAAACAATAAAGTCAGAAACAATCAAGAAATAGCCCGGAAAGCCCATTGAATCAATAACACCAACTTCATACCTAAGTCTTTCTTCATAGGTATCTTTTAGTTTTTGTGCTTTTTCACGAATTTCACACGGCATCAAATCTAAGTCTTCAAACCCAAACTCTCTTTTGAAACGTCGTGATAGGGCGCGTAACATGCCTTGACGCGCCAAGTTCTCCATGTACGATGTGGGAGTAAAACCATCAGGGATAGGGAAGTTGGGTAGCACTGGTATATCAAGATCAATTTTTAACTTCTCTCTATCAACGCCGAAGATTGAGTCAAAAAATTTGTCAATATTCTCAGAATTGTGGACTAATTGAGGTAAGTCAGAAAATCTTTGTTTTATATGTTCCCAGTCCGCTAAAAAGTTACCGTGCTTATGATCTTTGACACGCGTTACATCGTCACGGTACTTATCTAAAATAATACAGGTTTTAACATCATGTATTTCATAATCTTCTTCATTTACGAACAGTGCATTGTTATAAGCTATTGCAGGGATGGAGAACTCTTCTGAAACATCTAATAAGCGCTCATTAAACTCATGCTCCGTCATCATACTTAATGAACCATCTTCTTCAGTAGAACTTCTCTCTATAGCAATGACAAGCTTATCTCCAAAGATCTCCCTGTAGTACCCAATCGCATCCTGAACACTAGAGTTGTACTTTATAGCCTTGCCTAGTTCATCGTTTTTAAGCCCGATCACCGCGACTACACCTTCGGTGCTTTGAGTTAGGTATTCTGGGAGGAGTTTAGGGAATGAATTTACTTTCCTTTTGCCAGTTTGCAACTCAACCAGACCTTTCGACTGTCCATACATATAAGACCATGAAATAAGGTTCTTTATTGACTGAAACCCTTGCTGAGTGCCATTAATTAACATTAAGTCGCTAAAACACTCTTCATTCGTTTTTTTGTAGTCCGCTGCCAACCTGAACAAAGTAATAAATAGTTCAGTCAATCGGTCATAGATTTCGGGTGAATCGTTTGATAATTCAAAATTCGCATAAAAGACATCAGTCACTTTCTCTTTTGTTTTTAATGACTTTATGAGTTTAGCCTTTGTTACAGCGTAACGATTTTGTTCGGCATCAGATGTACCTAAAGAAATGAATGATTCAAGCAGAGCAAGTAGGGTAGTTCTTTTTGCTCTCTCGACAGATGCAACTGTCGAACTTTTTGCATGTATTTTAGCTTGCGGAACAATTACGCTAGTTTCAAATGTCGCAAAAATATTCCTGACAATATCCTCTGTCTTTTCTGCTGGCAAACCGATTTCTTCCACTAGGTTTCTGAGGACGCTGAAGTATGCACTATTCCTTACTAGTTGAATGTTAAAGAGTCTTTTGGGGTCTGCTAGCTTAAAGGTAGCTCCCATTATTGGGGTGATATTATTTTTTGTGCAGTGATCATAAAACTTAACCATATCTGCAAGCGAGACGCGATCAGTTATAGCTAGTTTATCTATTCCTCGATTGGACGCAGCTTCAATATATTTAGCTGTTTTACCAGTACCTTCATGGTAACTGTGGTGCGTTTTTAAAAATCCTAATCCACCCATGTATTTATATTTTTAGTTATTGTACTACATAGGAGGTTCGATATAGAACCTAAAGACAGTGACCTTGAAGTTGCTGCTTTTTGATTACTACAATCAAAAAACATAAATACTAAAGATGAAAGTTTATAAGAATGAAACGGGCTATATTGAGCTCATCAAGGATATCCTTGAAGAGGGGGTGATGCACCCTGATCGAACAAGCGTTGGAGGATGCATCAAGCTCTTCAGTAGGACTCTATCATTTGACCTTACAGAAGGACATCCAACATCAACTGTTCGTTTGTGTTCGGGAAGGTTAGGGTTTGAAGAGTTCTGGGCGTTTCTAAACGGAGTTATTGATATTCACCCTTATTTAGAGGAAAGAGGCATTAACTTTTGGAAGGGGAATACAACAAGAGAAGAGTTAGATAAAAAAGGCTTAACCCATCTTCCTGAAGGAAGCATTGGCAAAGGTTACTCTTTCCAGTACCGAAACTTTGGTGGTGACTTTATAACTAAAACCACAAAAATTGAAGAAGGTCTTACTAGAACAAGTGTAACTTATGAGCCTGATATGAAAGGCTTCGACCAGATAAAAAATCTTTTTCAAGAATTAAAAAACAATCCTTTTTCTAGAAGACACTTGGTTTCAATTTGGAACCCTGCACCCGATCAGATGGATCAAATGGCTTTACCTCCTTGTTTTTGGGCGCATGAGTTTGTTTGTATGAAAAACGAAGAGGGTGGAATTGATTTAAACTTACAAGTTTTTGCCAGAAGCAGTGATGTTGTCTTTGGTTTACCATCGAACTATCAGCAATTTAGCATATACCTACAGTGTTTAGCTAAAGCACTTGGATATAGAGCAAAGCAAATTGACATCGTGATTGGTGATGCACACATTTACCTTAATCAAGTGGATTATGCCAAGGAAATCTTACAAAGAGACTTGATAGAAGGTAGTGTAGATTTTGTTCTCAACAAACCAGTCTCCTCTTTCGAAGAGTTTCTCTCAATTACATGGGATGATATAGAACTTCGAGACTATGACTATAACCGAAGTAAAATGAAGACTCCTCGGCCACAAATGGCTGTTTAGATTAAAGACCTCCATCGTGAGGTCTTTTTATATGTTGTGATATTAATTGTACACTTGAGAAAAGAATAAATATCGTGGCACTTTTAACAAGAACAATTTTAACCTTTCTATCCGTCATTGCTCTATCGTGTACATCAATGGCGCACGCAAGCGAGGCTTTTTGGCAGGACAAACAAGACTCCTACAACAAGTGCATAGCTAACAAGATTAAAACAGGCGATGAAATATCTCTAAACATAAGAGAAATTTTAACGGATTGTGTACAACCCGAATCAGCGCCTGACTTATTTGTAGAGGCAGTATCAATGATGTTCCCAGAAACATCATCAAGAATACTTTTGCCAAATGACGAAAAAAGTGACCCAAGTGTAGTCTCGTTCATTTTTAGAAACGCTTTGTATAAAACTTCTGGTTGGATTCAAAATGAAACGGGCTTTAGTCCGTTAGATGTTTATGCAGACCCAAAAAATATGTTTTATGACGATACTGTTATAAGTAAATATCATAACAACGGTTCTTCGGGTCTAGCAGCATTTGGCATATCAATAGAGACAGGTCTCATGTCCATAATGAGATTCCTTGGTTACATTGCTGCGTTACTATGTCTACTTATTTTCATCAGGCGAATCGCAATTGCTGCATATGATGGACTCGGTGCTAAAGAGATCATGGTTACCTCTATCAAAGAATCTCCACCTATAGCGATAGCTCTCTATCTGACAGCGCCGCCCATTCATGGTGGTATGCCTGTAGTAGGAGAAGCTTTAGTCGCCTTTCTACTATTTGGCGCTCTAATGTCAAACGTCTTTAGTGTTTACATGGCAGAAGTTCTCTTTTTGTTTTACGGAAACGGTGTTGTAACCGTTACTGCAAATAACATGAACCTTGATGTTAGAAATGACATTCACTATAGGTTCGAAGAGTACGTCGAGCGCACGAGCGATAATATCGTCGCTATGAACATCATTGCGTCAAACTATCTAACTAAAGAAATTGGTGAAAACAAGTCAAGCAATAGTTTGTTCAGAGAGTCTTTAAAAGAACACCCGTTCCCATCAGAATGCATTCTGAGACCATACTGGGAAATGAAGTTATTTTCAGACCCTCGTTGCGTTGACCTAAAGTCATACGCAAACGACAAGCTTTCATACGATCAACTTACTTGGAATAGGTTACATACCGAACCAGCTAGTAGCATGTTAGGAGTCTACAGTAAGTATAAAGCAGAACAATTAGACTCAAGACAGCTCTATTCGGAAACTAACACCAAAACAATCCTCAATATGGCTTATGAGAGAGCTAAGTCTAAAATGGCTGCTTTATGTTCCTCGAACCCCAAATTAGGTTCTTTAAGTGCATATAAAGGTGAGTGGATTTGTAATGACTTTGACTATCAAAAAGGAGCGTTCAAAGAAGGCAAGTATCTTGCCCCAGACTACTTTGCGTATCTATCAAACATGTCAGGTACGTATACCGCTGAACAGTCACAGTTAGCATCAAATCAATACTATAACTCCAATATAAACAATCAGGCACTTGAACAGATCACTAAAGATGTCACACAAACAGCAAGGATTAAGGCTGAGTGGGTAATCGAAGATCTACAAAACAATGTCGATGTCAAAATGTTCACCGTTAGGGGCATTATCACCTCTCTTTGGAACTCGATTAGTATTTCAAACATAGTTACAAAGATTGCAATAAAGTTGCAGGCGGAATATTACACGCATCACGAGAACTACTTTGACTATATGCAAAAGTTATCGCCTCAAATTAAAGCCGATCCAAGAGATTGGGCAATAGATGAGGAGTTTAAAGATGAGAACAACTTAAGTAAGACATTTGGACAATTTAGTAACTTCAAGCCCAATGCGAATAATAAAAGTGAAGCGAAGTGGGGGTCTTTCAATCCTGACACTATATTTAAAGTTCTGACAGGAATGTCTCCTATAGGATGCAGGACAAACGCTCATATGTGTGCAGACTTTACAACCAACCCTATATCTAGTGTTGGAGCTAAAGTAAACATCATGATAACCGTGGGTCTTACATCTACCGTGTTAGCGCATTTTATTGGGGATTTGTTCCCGAGTTTTTCATGGGGAAGTGGTCTATTTACATTTTTAGCTGCGATAACTAGTACTGGTGCAGCAGCTTTAATTGCATTCACAATTCTACCGTTTTTTACATACTTCTTTTATGCATCTTTGAAGGTGCTGATAAGAGCTATCGTATATTGTATAGCAGCGCCAATTGTTCTTATTCAGTTTATTTTGAGAAAAACAAATGATGAACAGTACGATGAAAACAACATTATAATTCCAAAGGACATACTCGGGATGGGGGTTAGACTGATTGTTGATTTTATGGCTGTTAGTATTGCGCTTATCGGAGGGTTGATCATGGTCTATGTCAATATCTCAATACTATCATTCATGCTTAGCTATTTAAGTTCTGCAATAAACATAGATGATAGCATTAGCTTGCTTAACCTCAAGTCGATTATGTCGTATACAGTTGTGCTGTTTCTAAGCTTGTTAGCCTATGTGTATGCAATCTATAAAGCTGCGACGCTTCAGCCATATATACAAGAAAAGGTCTCAGAGTTTGCATATACAGGATTTAACCTTTCAACTGACAAGGATAACGAAGCGGAGGTGATACTTGGGGTGTTGCTTCCTGCATTTGGTGTTCTACAAAGAAGGTAAAGCCTCGGTTTAAAAAAAAGGGTGTGACATTGTCACACCCTTTTATATTTAACTAAGCCTAATTAGAGCGTTGTGCCCTTCGACCCTTGGAGTGTTTCTCCTGCGACATCAGACTTTTCATTAGCAACCTCTTGATTGTTATCTGCATATCTATTCGCAAGAGACTCAGCATTGGATTGTTGCATTAATTCCTGATTCTCTGCGTTTTTCCTATTCATTACAGCAGAATTCAGGTTACCCTCCGGCAGAGCTGATTTAACTGCACCACTGATAGCAGACGCCGCAATTAGCTGCTCTACACCTGTTGCCGCAACCCCATTGAAGGATTTAACACCTATGTAATTACATACATGTTCTGGAATCTGAGCCATTTCGTTGTTAACTTTAACCAAAATCTTGAAGTAGATAAAAACTACTAAAGCCAAGGACAACTGGTTTGCAGCAAAGGTGAGAATAAAGTTTCCACCCTCAACTGCAATCTGATTGTACATATGGTACATAACTGAGTTAACTAGGTAGAACATTACGTAACTTAAGGAAAATAACCCCATAAATGAGACCACAAATAAAAGTGGCTTAATAACAATTGACGCCATCATCGAAACCAATGTTCCAAACGTGATGATTGGCTTCCCTTCAACTCTTAGCAACCCAAGAAAAGCAATTATTGGGAAAATTAAAAACAGAATCAATACTTCGAACAACCAACCAGCCCACAAGAATAGACCCGTTAGAAGAGGTAGAACCGGAAGCACGAAACCTAGTAACATACCTGCGACAATAAGCACTTTAGCAAAAGTCGCGAAGATACCACTAATGGC
This sequence comes from Vibrio sp. D431a, assembly GCF_030248655.1. Classification (NCBI taxonomy): domain Bacteria; kingdom Pseudomonadati; phylum Pseudomonadota; class Gammaproteobacteria; order Vibrionales; family Vibrionaceae; genus Vibrio; species Vibrio sp. D431a. The sequence continues at coordinate 152,969 of NZ_JAHGAP010000025.1, forward strand.
CGCGATGACTTTTAAAATCACAACCAACAATTCGATCCCCAAAACTTTAAGACCCACAGATGTTAACCATCCACCTTTGGAGCCCAGAGTCGCTGTCATGAAGTTTTCAAGTTTTTCGACTTTACCGAGCACGGCGTTAATTAAGAGGTCTTGTATGATGTAATCCAGAATAAGAATGAACATGCTGTTGTAAAACATGTCCTTACCAAACTCAGACATTACAACTAGTGGATGACCATTAATCTCGATACAGTTTGTGATAGTACTACAGTCTTTGTAGTTTTCGCGCATAGTTTTGTCTTCGTCAAAGCCAAAACCATCCTTAAGAATAGTTAACGGAACGAGGGCGGAATCAACGAACCCTTCCATGACTCTATTGGCAATGTCACTGAACTTACTATCTTCCATATTGCCATCAAAGGTAACTAGCGACGAATCATCCCCAATTAAAGACTTGCTGGTGGTTGAACCAACTGGAACAAACGACATAGACCCCTTTTCTTGTAATTCAAGAAGGCTAGATCCTAAGAACCTATCCAATGCGCTTTGCTCCTCTTCTGATTTAAGCCTGTTTGTTAGAAGTGCATTATCAAGCGCAACAGAGTGGTCTATAACGATAGAAGAAGCACTGAGATACTGCTCTCTGTAAATCTTCATTATGCTAGCAATCTGGAAAAAGTAGGCGTGCAAAGCCCCAACACCTTGTTTACGCAAATTTGTTAAGACTTCAGCAGTTTCATCTCCTTCAGTTGCATTTACTTGCTCCAGTGCAACATAGCCAGAAATTGCTTTTACAGATGCATAGTAATTTGCGATCTGATCAACGTAACCCCTACCAACTTTTGCTTCTTTACTGGCAAATTCGTTTATTTTGTCAACGGAGTCTTTAATCATCTTTATTCTTTCTGACTCAGGGATCTCAATATTCAAAACATCAGCTGGCATTGACGCAAACAACGGAGCCAACAAAAATTTTGGTCTTCCGTTTTCAAACACAAAACATTGTAGGTTTGATTGGTTTGCAAAGTCATCTAGAGAAGAGATAGGCTCCGAAGCACCTGAGTCGAGGGCTTTTGCAAAAAGTGCATCTGACAGAACTCTACCCGCAGTGCTGGCATCCTTAAGCCCAGTAGCACAAGCTGCCGATGTGAACTTATGTGTTGCATTGATCCCTGCGTTAAGAATAGCTGTTTCAACTTTGTTGAATGAGGATGGAATCGCGTCTACTTCACGTGGGTTATATGAACTTTCAGCTGAATCTTCATTGCCACTTGCCACTTTTGATTCGTCATACACACCTAGCATTAGATAAGGTATTGTTTGAGCGATAAGGTTTGCGTCTTCATCAAACGATTTTGATTTTACGTAAGTTATGATCGGATCGCTTGCTGCTTGAACGTCTTTTGAAGAAATAGAACTCAAATTGAATAATCTACCAATTGTGTCTGAGCCAAATTTGTTTGCAGCAAGTGACATTGCACTTGAAGAGCTAACAGGAGGCACACCAAATGAAGAGGTGTATACAACTTTGTCCTCGAACACATCGGATGCATGGATATCGTTTTCAATAAACTCCTTATAGAGTTTTCCGTTCACAGCTCTTCCAGAAGACAAAGTGTATTGAACAGTACCAGAAGGTTTGATGATTTTTTCCCCCGCGATACTAAGCCCTTGGTTGAAAATTGGAGTTTTCTTAACAGTAATGGCCTTAGATGTGAGCATATGCCTTGCGTAATCTGCGACAGAAATATCTCTTGAGTCATAATGCTTGTTGAACCAACCCTCTTCGGTATATTTGACGTTAAACGACGAACCTTTAAGGTATTCAATTTCATCATCAATAGGCGGAGTAGCTGCTGAAGCAAGGAACACAGCACTATCTCTTGCTCCCTGCAATCCAGTGACCAACCTTTCGGCATACGTTCTTCCTTCTTGAATAAATGGCTCTATACCTGAAGAAGATTCAGTCACAGCGGTTGAGAAAGTAAATGACGGAAGTAGGGCAGTCATCAACTGATTGGCAAAGCCCAGTGCTACTCCTGCTGAAATCACGACTATAGTTTGTCCAATCATATACCCGTCAACAACAGTTGCCAGCATCACCATAGACATAAAATAGATGCCTGATCCCCAAACTTCAGGTTTTTTCATTGCGCTTGACCATTCTTCTTGCTTCATCGCATCTACAGCTTTAACAGTAAGTGCAACGCCAAAGAAAGGTATAGCTACAAAAAGGAAGATTTGAATCATGGCCGCGCTCATAGATGAAACCATGCCGCTCAAATTATCAAATTGACCGCCTGTAATGTCGGGAGAAGGGAGACCCGCTTGGTTGTAAGCAGCCTGTATTGAAGTTGATTTATAATAACTGTCTGAAAACAACATATTTAAAGATGTTGCCATCAGGTCTTGATTACAAATGACACGAGGAGAAAATGTGTCGCTAACACCACCATCTACGAAAATGTTGTCGCAAGGATTATCAACAGAGCCACTACTAAACCCTGAAGCCCAGCTTGAATTAGACATCACTAGAAGCAGTACTAATAACGCTTTTTTAATGAATGTAGGCATTTACTTAAATAATATGATTAATGGTGTGCTATAGCAATTTGATAAAACATCGGTAGCAATAATTATAAAAACCAAACTTTTAGTTAAAAAAAATGGAGCCGAAGCTCCATTTAATGCGTTAAATTTGACTATCTTAGAGATACCTTCGTTATTAGACCATCTTTATTTACTTCAAAATTAAATCGGTCTACATTTGGAATTTGATTAAAATCAAAGATTTCGCCATTCATGATTGCACCTTGATATTGACTTCTTAATATCTCAGTGATTTCTAAAATGTCTTGATTACCTAAGTTTGATAACGCAAATTTATGGTCATTCTCAAGCTCAAACATTATTCTTACAATGTCATTAACATGAGGTTCTGCTGCAAGACGTAAACTATCATTAACTCCATCAATCTTAGAACGAATCTCTGTTATATTTTCGGACAAAGACAAACCTTTAGCATTTATACTCTCAATTCTACTCAGAATTTCTGATTGAATAGCTTGGTTTTTAGCTAAAGCTTCCCTTGTTCTATTTAATTGTTCTACCTTTGATTGTGTTGGGGATTCAACAGAAGATATAGAATCTTCGATTCTTTCAATCATTGACTGAATTTTACTATTTTTATCTGTATAAGAATTCAACATCTCATTAAGCTCAGATGCCTTAGCTTCATTCTTCAAATGCTCTTGATTCAATTCATTTACTTTTTCCTCAAGTTTATTTTTAACAGAATATAACTTCGACAGACCTTGCTCTGACCTTACATTGATATCTTTGTCGGACAAATCCAACTCTTGCAAAACACTAGATTTCAAGCTAGGAGTTAACTTACTAGATGTAAAGTCTCCAACCGCCTTAATGCCATTATGAATTTGTTTTGACGTAACCTGAGCAGTCTGTTGAACTTGGCTCATCATTGCGCCATAACCCATCGCACCGATAACACCATTAATCATATTTTCTTTTGAGATTACATTTTCACCTCCTAACCTCTCCATGATCATGTTCAGTACTTGAGGTGGCTTTGTGAATGACCAGTACATAATCTTATAGAATGCAAAAATTAGGGCTAGATATGTAAACATCTGTATAAAAACATCATAAACAAATCCGCCCACTGTTGTTGCTGACATCGTGTCTATATAAGTTCCAAATAGAATAATTGTTAGCCTATAAACAACCGTCATCATGCCCCATGAGATCATGAAAGATAAAATTATTAAGACAGGTTTTAATGTGAAATTAATAGCTACATTAACTAAGTTTTTTTCAGAAAATGCGCTACTCTCGTCACGACCTTTTAAAATGACAAATGACATGAATAAAAGTGGACTTAGTATAAGTGTGATTACAGCGTAAACAAACCACCCTAAGTACATAGTTACAAAAATCACATTAGGAGCTAAAGGCAATAAGAAAGCAAAAAACACACCGAAAATAAACAATATAACGGCTATATTGTTTACTACAGCGGAACTAGTAACAAGGTTTGTAGCTGTTTTTAAAAATTCGAAATCTGTATCTGTTTTATTACTGCTTATTCCTGCATTAGCTTTTTTCTTATTTGCAACTTTATTTATCCCTTTGCCTGTAAACTCAAGAAGAAGCTGAACCCCAAAAATTGTTGCAGAATAAGCTAATAAATGTTTACCCAATTCTTGTGAAGCATACATAGGATGTCTTTGCAAAGACTCACACCTTAGAACCATTTCGCCATGTGAAGCAAAGCCAGCGTCTCGACCTGATAAACATTCCGTTACAAACCTCTGTTTTGCCGCAAACTCTGATTCTCCATCTCTAATATACCCGTCAGCAACACTACCGAAATCTGCATTTACAAATGCCTTAAGATAAAATGTCGCATTTGTCACAGCTGAAACAATTGCATCAGTCATGTTCTGCACATCAATATCGAAGAAAGCACTTGAATCAAATCCGTTAGCATCAGTAACTGATGAATATGAACTTATGCTTGAAACAACCACGCTAAATGCGTCAGAAATTGCAAGATCTTTATTGCTTAGGTTATCTACTGAGTTTTTATCTACAGACAGATCAATTACACCGTTTTTCGTATCCAGTGATGGCATACGAACAGAAAAGAACTCACTAATAGTTTCTTTGTTCTCATCTGCGTATGTGTAGCTATAGGGAAGCATGTAATTTTCATCAACAGTCATGTTAACTTTTGGAGAAAACGCAGCTACAGATAGCCTGTCAGAATGCACGTCCTCTAACTCAGAACCAATTTTAGTAATGAAGAACGAGAATCCAAAAAGGCCATATCGTCTTAGTTTATGTAAAGCGTCACTTGAGGCTAAAGCCTTATGATCAGTTGCTCCTAAACTTTCTTTTTTCAAATCAAGAACACTATCTGCATTTAGTTTTGCTAAATCTTTGAACAATGCATCTTGCTTAGAACGAAGTTCCTGATACTTGTTATATAGTTCAACTCTTAGTTTGTCATCTTCTTCTACATACCCTTCAGACTCAGGGTTCATGTACATACTGTTTGTTGTGTAAAGCAAATCTAACTTTCCACCAGCAATTTTAGCACAACGCAAATCAAACCCTTTTGTTGGGTCATTCGAGTTATTAATAGCATTAATAGCATCCCTTGACTGAGCGTAAAGCAACGGATCATCGACGCAGTACATGGCTCGCGAGACTTCAGCCAGTTCTTTTGCTTTTATACTTGCTCTATCGAAAGAAGTGAAAAGCGAATCCATCATCTTGTATTCAAAAAAAGTATCTAACTGATTATTTGCTAACTGTTCGGCATCTCTATCCGATATACCAGAGTCAACACTATCTTTGATGTGATTAGCCTTGTATGTTTCCCAGTCTCTACCTCCAGATTTAAGAAACTTTGAAATAGATTCTTCTTGTTTTTCAGGAGTGAAACTAAACTGTGCACAAGTTTGAGAACCACCAAATTCAGGACTCTCGAATTGCAAAAATCCGATAGTTGCTAGATGTTTATCTGAATTTTTTACAATTGAAGTGTTTTTCATCTCCTTAGCATTACTTATTAAAGCGTAGTCGTAGTTCGCATTATCTAGGATTGCAGCAACTGATTTGTTTCCTTCTACAAATTTATCTCGGACGTAGGCCAGCTCAGTATTCTGAGTACAAACTAATGCTTTTGTTAATGACTGACTGTACTCAGCAACAAACCGAGGAGCGGTCACAACAGATTCTCCGCTTGGTGAAGTAACACTTTCAGAGATAACTGGATTCCAATTTTGGTAAAAGTATCCAATGGTGGACATGAGAATATTCGACATTGCCAAAGACATAAAGGCTCCACCAGCCAGCAATAACGTGCCAAGTGTTCCTGACTCTCCATATGGAACGAATAACATAAATCCGACAGCGAGCCTTAGTACTACACCGGATGCGCCATATGAATTACCTCCTAACTTCTGATCCTTTATAGTGGCAGCAACAATCATTACTAACTGGATCAACCAAATTAACTTGATAATGTTAAAAATAATGATTGCTGAGTACTTAATGTACCTCTCGATCGCAAATGAAGATTTAAGCTGCGTTTCTCCATCTTCCATTTCTGCAATAAACTCAGCCCCATTTTTAAGGTCATAGAAATTGACAGCATCATGAATAATGGTAGGAAACATCCTGTATAAGTGGCTCATTGTAACGTCTTCGGGACATATTTCTGCCGAGGCGGCAATGATTCTGCCATCAACTGTAAACCCGCAACTTGTCTCCGCTGCATGTGCTGGGACGCCTGCTAATAACGTCAAAAGCAACATGAATGATAGGAAAAGTTTTTTCATTTTTATTCAAGTATATAAATGTAGCGCCACTTCTAAAAGTGGCGCTAACTACTACCTTCCAGCAAGAGTTGTTTTGGCTTTATCTTGAATAGCTTTTGTTGTCTCTACAGTAGTACCAGAATCACTCTCTGTGTCTTGCCCCATGAGTAATGATCTACTTACTGAATAGAGTTGTTTAACAACGTCAATGCATGAGTAAACAACAAGCATCACAAATAACAATGTAATGATGAAGCTGAAAATATTGACTACATATTTTAGCCCAGAACCAGCTAAGCCTGCATTGGTTGAATAAGAAATAGCCAAGGTCTCATCGATCATCAATGCCACACTCGGCACAATGACGTCAATCATATGGATTGCGACATAAAACCCCATTACCACTAACGGAAAGCGGATAAACGCTACAATAAATCTCGAAACAGCCTTTTTAACCCTAGTGGTTGGATCTATTTCATCTGCGTTAGCAAGGATTGATATAAGGATAAATTGCCCTGCTATGAATAAAGATATCATTGCTGCGATTGCAGTAACTATACCAACGTACAAGAAATACAAAGGCAATAATGGAATAACTACAAATGACACTAAAATTGTATAGAACAAGATCCCTTTCAGAGTGCCTAAGATAAGACCCGCCAAAGAATGCTCTTCTGGAATCTGTGTCTTGTTTGCCATATACATCGCGATCCCTGCAACTGAGAATAGATACCCCACGGCGTCACTCTCAATATACCCGTAGTGATCTTCAGAGTTTGTATGGATTCCAAAAAGTCCTGCGCCCATCAAAGATGAGGCTCCTACAAATTTTGCTGAAGAGGTAAACCACTCAACTGCCTTAAGTGCTTTTGCAGGTGTCGCCCTTGGAGATGTTGCATCACGACTAACTGCTGCATCACCACCACCTCTTCTAAGAGCTGCTTCTCCGGCCTTGGAGGATGCAGTATCTAGCAGTTTACCAGCTGTATTCCCAAGATAAATGGATATAAGTAGACCTGTAGAGAATACTCCTAGTCTTGTTATCTCAGAAACAACGGAACCACACAAACCATATTGTGTTAACTGATTTGCCTTTTTCATACAGTTCATCGCACGACTAAAAGGATTAACTGATTCAGTTGCCCTAGACAGGGGTTCGTTAATTAATATTAGTTTTAAACCATTGTTGACTGGTACAGCATCAGACGACGAATAGATTCGTGTTGAAGACCAAGCATTTTTGAATCTCTCCAAACCAAGATTACTCATTGATGCCCCTACGTGCTGTACTGATATTTTAATGCCGTTTGAACCAGAACTCGGATTCGGTAGTGATGAAACCGTGCCTAGATTTTCTGATTTAGAATTATCGATTTCCGTCGAGAGCTCGAAATATGAAGACAATGAGTTTAACGGTGTTTTGGAAGAGTTCGATATCTGCTCTTGGTTAATGTCTGTAAAGTGTCTGACAGAGTTAACGAGAAATCCTCGCTTATTAAAATCCTCAGCCTCTTCCATTTTTTTGTATGCCGTCACGGCTACAGAACACTCAAAAAGACCTGACTTTGGTGAGTTAAGATTTACACCTTTACATGCCTTTACAACACAGCTTCTAAGGTACTCTTTTCCTGTATTATTAATAACATCCTTAAAACTACCATTTATAGGAGCACAAGTTTCTTTCAACCTTCCGTTTAACCTAGATTCACCACTTTCAACAACGGTATCAAAATCCAAATCTGTATTAGGATACGATAAGTACATGACATGTTTACGAGAGAGGCATCTTGAGAATTTTTCTCTATCTACAGAGAACTGATACCAACTATTAAGCCCTGAGCCTCTAGTGGACGGTTTTAGTTGACAAGTCGATTGCCAGTTAGCCAGATCCACCTGTACAGATGTGCCGTTCTTTAGACCCTTTTGGGACTTCAAGTTGTTTGCCACTGCGTGAGAGTAAGTTAACGCGTCATTAACCAGTGAGGCCAAATGTCTTTTAAAACTCTCTATTTGCGATAAACTCATCTCTACGCCATTAAGTTCCGATATGTGCAGACTTTTTATGTTGCTGTCCAACTGACTATCAATTTCAAAATTCATATTCAATGAACAGTTTTGAACTAACCCGCGAATATATACTTTCTTATTTTTATAAGAAACTTCAAAATTGTGTGATTTAACTTGACGATTAGAAACCTCAGAGGTTTGTATACACATGCCGAAATCAATTAAATTCCTAAACTCAGGAGCGTATATGTCACTTTCTGGTACGGTATAAATAGGTGAGTACACACTCTTTGTGTCATTAAAATGCATTGAAATATCATCAGCCGCTCTAAAAGCAAGACCAAAAGAGCTAAACATGAACATATGCATAGCAGAATAAATAGCCTGATCTTCTTTACCTGCAAATTTTGCAGTTAAGGCTCCTGCAATTGGTACAGCTACAAAGAAACCCACAAAAGCCCTAACCATTACCATATAGAAAGGGGCACCAACAGCAGAGTTAGTTGCTTTATCATCCTGTGACATAAATATGCGCTCTAATACGTACCTAAACATCAAGGAGCCGAAATAAAGAGAAACAAGGACATACAAGCTATAGGTGATGGTCTTAATTACATCTCCAACACCTGACGGGAATGGTTCTGAGTAAGACTCGATTTCTTTCGCTGTGAGTGAGCTTATGTCTCTAATCGCACTGTCTGACGCTGAATCACCAAGGAAGCCTTTAAGCCCAGACGTTCCAAAAAGAGATAAGATCATTTTGTTGTTGAAGTTGTCCATAACATCATCAACAGTTGAATATCGAACTGAAGACAATTCTTCGGACTCTTCGTATGATACTGCTTCTGACTCCGCATAAGCTGAAAGAGGAGCTGAAATTGCAAACACAAAAAACATAAGTGCCAACAATCGTCTAAATGAAGTATTAATAGATGCGGACATTTTTGATGAAGTATAATAATTGCGCCAACTTAAGGAAAGAACGTTTATATAAATGCTCCATTTTTATACAGAAATAATATTTGCTTGAGGGAGTAATAAAAACATAAATTAAAAAGAAAATGTCGAACATTAAGAGACTTTTTATTGCTGTTGCACTTTTCAGCCCTGCTGCTTTTGCAAGTTTGGGTGAGCCAGTTGACTTCAAGAAGATTGTTGAAGAAGACAAGAACTGGACAGGGGTTCAGATCTATAAAGCTGAAAGTGCTGTTGCAACAGGGCATTATGATGTTGCATCATCTCATTACCTCAATGTGATAAACAATGGATTATCACAAGCTGCAAATAACGTTGCAGTACTAATCAAAGAAGGCAAGCTGAGTGATGACGCTATCAAGAAAGCCATTAAAACCATTGAAAGACTGGCTATTAATGACGTCGAGTTAAGTGCATTCTTGGGTGACTTTTACCACACTCACAAAACCCTAGGTGACGACCGTTACGCCTTTAAGTGGCTGAATAACGCATCAAGACTAGGTGACGTAAGTTCAAAATTACTAGTTGGACAATACATCATCGAAAAGAAAGGCGGTGCGCACGAAGTCTATAGCACTATTGATGCTCTAACACTATATAAGCAGTACATTGAGAAGACTGACGACCCAATTGTAACCCTAGAACTAGGGAAGCACCTTTTTGAAGGCAAAATTGTAAAGAGAGACTACCGTATTGCAGCTGAACTTTTTGCAAAGGCGTCTGGTGCTGGGGTTCTTGAAGCAAATTATTGGCTTGGCTATCAACATGAAAAGGGAATTGGCGTTAAGCGCAATATCGAAGCCGCAGAACAATATTATTTAGAAAGCTTAGGTTCTCCAATGGATGCAGAAGCTTATTACCAATTAGCAAGACTTTACATGTACGGTGACAACGGAACCAATGGAGATTACCTACTTGGAGTTGATTACCTTAAAAAGTCTTACGAACTGAACAATACAATGGCTGCATACAGGTTTGGAATTATGTATCTGTATGGTACGGATGGATTCAAACTAGATGTAAATGCAGGTGTTAGATATCTTGAAGAAGCCTCTAATGCTGGTTACAAACTAGCTACACAGAAGTTAATTGACGTTTTCAGAAATGGCGTCAATGGGGTCGTTCCATCGCATTCGAAAGTTCGAGAGTACGAAAAACGATTAAAAGATAACAAATGAACCTAATAAGAAGGTTGTTTGAGAGGCCAGAGATAACTGGCCTTTTTCATAAATACATGAATATCGATGATAAGTCTAAGGCTGCGATCATCGAGAAACTAAATACGAAGAACAATAAAATGGATGATTTCTACGCTGTCTTTCAGCCTAAATATGACGCAAGAACACTTTCTATAACAGGCTTTGAGGCATTATGCCGATGGGAAGATCCTGAGTTAGGCACAATACCTCCATCTCTATTTATCCCTATAGCAGAGGAGACTGGCTCAATCCACGAGATTGGTGCATTTATGCTTGAGAAAACAATTGCGTTTATCTCAAAATATTCCAAAGAAAATAACTCAAATATAGTGACATCGGTCAACTTATCACCAGCACAGTTACACGCAAATCGATCTGAGAAACTAGTTAAGTTATTTGTTGATTTAATAGAAAAATATAAGATTTCTCCTTCTTTGCTTCAGATCGAACTGACTGAAACAGAAACCGCCGATGATATAACTGGTATAGCTGGAACAATAGAAACCATTCAAGCCATGGGGATAGGGCTTGCAATCGATGATTTTGGTACTGGGCATTCGAGTGTAAGTAGGGTTTTGGAATTAAATGTTGACACCATCAAGCTAGATAGAAGCATTGTAAATCAAATTTTAAGTGAAAAAGGAGAGCTACTATGCCTTGGGCTGATCACCACGTTCCATTCACTAGAGATGGAAATTGTGGCAGAGGGTGTTGAAAACAAACAGCAACTAGAGAAGTTACGAGAACTTTCTTGCGACACAATTCAAGGGTACTACTTAGGACGACCGATTAGTGAATCAGCCGCCCTAAGCCTCGTTTAAGCCTTTACTAAAGGAGTTGAAAGTTCTTTATTGTATTTTTCAACAACATTAAGAAACTTGGCTTTATCCTTTACCTTTGAAGAAACAGGTAGTGGGTACTTAAGTGGGTCAACGTGCTTTCCATTGACATGAAGTTCAAAATGCAAATGTGGCCCAGTTACAAGACCAGTTGATCCGATATACCCTATAACCTGACCCTTCTTAACTCTGACACCTGTTTTAATACCCTTTTCAAAACGTTTTTGATGGGCGCTCAGAGTTCTTATCCCGTTTCCGTGGTCTATGATTATCGCATTGCCAAAAGCACCACGTTTTCCAGCAAATTTTATAACACCATCACCAAGAGCTTTAATCGGTTTTCCTGCACCACCATAGTCTGTACCTCTATGCGGTCTAACAATATCCAACACAGGGTGTTTTCTAAATGGATTGAAGTGTGACGTAATCCTCACATTATCAACAGGATGTTTCCTAAAGGATGGTAACAAACTGTCACCATTCGAGTCGTAGTAGTTTAGTTCACCGTCTTCTTTAAACTGATATGCCGTATAAATTGTATCGGCGTAAGTGATCTTTGCTGCTAGGATTTTAAATTCACCACTCGATTTCTCATTTTTAAATGCTTGTTCTACTAATACTGAAAAATCTGTTCCAGCTTGCATTCTAGAAAAGTTTAATGTGTCTTTAAAAATAGCTTGAAGATTGGCAATTTCAGTATCTTTCATGCCCACAGATTTTGCATCTACATACAAGGAGCTAGTTAACTCAAAGCCATAAGTTCTTTGTCTGTAAGTGGTTTTATACTCTATGAATTCAGATACCCATTTATCACCTTTTGGAGAAATTTTGTAATACCCTAATGGCGTATTCCTAACTTCAATAACGCTGACTGAATTGTGTTTGTTTTTAGTGATGTTTATTACGTCACCAATCGAGATTTTGAAAACAGAAGCTTTGATGCCGGATCTGTATATCAGTGAGGTTGTTTCTGATCCCGATAGACCATTTGATCTCAAAAGCTTGATTATTGAATCACCACTCTTTACCTCAATCGTAGTCACGACATCAAGAAGGGGCTCCGCCTTTAAAGTGGCGTCAAAATCCTCTTCGTCTTTAATGTTTGGTGAGGTAGGGGAGGCTATATGTAAACGTTCGGTATCCTCCGATGCCTCATCAATTACATCTTCTAGTGCATTTGAGCTCAACTCATTGCTTTGGCCGCCATTCAAAGAATGGTATATGTAAGGCTCATCTGTTGCATCTATACGATAGGATGGATATGAATTAGGTACGCTAATTCCGTCCACTTGAACGTATATTGCAACACCAATGCTTGCCAAGCCAACAGCCGACAGCGTTTTAATAAGATGCATGTACTGCTTGCTCCAGAGGTTTAAAGTAAATCCTGAAATGAATTTCCATTTTGTGATAATGCCACAAAAGTGGGTCTGCAATCGAGCAAGCAGCTGTAGGTTAGATATTATCGTCTAAATAAGAAGCTAGTTGGGCTTTTAGGCTATCTATAATGCCCTTCCTTTCATTTACATGTTTGTATGGATCAATTGAACACGCCTTTTCAAACAAAGTCAGCATGTTATCACTTACACTGACCTGTTTTTGAATAAAGAAGTCCATAAGACCGATGATTGCAAGAGATGCTGATTTTGTAGTCTCTTCATCCTGAATCTTCTTATGTAAGGCATTTAATGTGCCATTGATGATATTTGGTGAATAAATTGGCACATCGAGTAATGAAGAGTCCAATTTCATAGATTCAAGAACTAATTCAAAATGTTCATTTTCTCTGGGTAAGTAGCTGTACACAGATAACTCCGTCGATAAAAAATATGTTAGCTGAAAAGAAGCTAAGAAATATTTTTTCGAAATACAAACTATCTAGTCAATGAGATCAACTCTTTATCCAAAGATGTACAGATTTTGGCATTGTGATCGTTTAAAACTTGAACTATTTTTAACCAAATATCTTGTTTGATGTTATAGAAATCAACAACATCAACGCTAGTCGTAAAGGCGCTAATATAAATATTTATAACCGCCCCATTTAGATCGCTAACGTTCACAACGACAGGTTGACTAACGTCTATGTCATCATGATTAATCAAAATAGACTCTCGAATGCAATTACAAATTTCGTTGACATTCCCAATGCTATCTAAGTCAATTGTAAGGTACTCTTTAAATCGCATCGACTCCCTTCTTGACACATTCTGTATGACAGCAGCGCCAAGGAACTTGTTAGGTACATATAAGGGACGATTATCGAGAGTTTTAATTTTACTAACACGCCATCCTATTGATTCAACCGTGCCTTCAAGTTTTGGTTGTTCAATCTTTATCCAGTCTCCTATCGAAAACTGACGATCCCAGTAAAGAAGCAAACCACTTGAGATGTCGCTAAGGATATCCTTCATAGCGAATCCAAGAATCAACGACCCCATACCACCTACAGCTAAGATTGAACTAGCAGGAACCCCAAAATGGTCGAGAATCATCAAACCACTAATAACTATCCAGATCCCTTTGACAATCTTTGCTATTGCATCGACTTTAGTTTTTTCAATGCTCCTGCTTAGATCCGAATATCTCAACTCCTCCTGAGTGTACATGGTTATTAGATCTCGCCTTAACGTCTCGGAGAACTTTAAAACTAGATGACTCAACAGATACAGGGTAATCACAAAGTACAAATGCGGCTCTACTACGCTGACAAACCATTCATTAGTAAACTCAGCTTTACTTACGCAGTGTCTAAGGTATTGCACAAAAGTAAGAAGAACTAAAGGCCACCTAATTGAATCCAAAGCATCAATAAGAATTAACTGACGTTTGCCAAAACGCCTTTTATTAACGCTTTTAATTAGCGCTCCGGACTTTATAAGAAACAGCCAAAGTGGCACCAGAATTAGTAGTGGAGCGGTAACCGCTGAAATGAAGGATGACATTGAAAGTTAATTTTAATTTTAATATACATTATAGAAACAGGTTTGGGACTAATGACCGATAAATATCTAAGTTTTTCTGAAATGGCTGAAGTTGAAGCACTAAAAGTGAATGAACTCTGCCACGGGGCAGTAGACCCAGAGCGCAACAACTCTCAAGAACTTGATGCCAACGCTCGACAAACTATCTTTCAACTAGCTAAAGATGGCAGGTTCAATGCTTTGAATAAGGCGTACAGAAGCTTGGAGAACTATAAAGATGCTTCGTTCTATTACGAGATTTGTGAAGGAGAAGCCATAAGCACAAGCATTCAAGAAGCAGATGGGAAGAAGTACTTGTGCACGACTATGTTTATCCCTTTGAGTTTTAGTTTATCACCTTTTGAACAAGGTCAGGAATATAGAAGCGTGGCAGCAATCAAGCCCATACTGCCGAACATTGCAACTAAGAGCATCCTTGAACTATTGACGAAACACTTTGGGGGCGATTTCGATGTTCTCCCTTTCTTGCTAGATGCATTCGATGTTTACGATCCAAGGTCTAAACGAAAAGTCCAAGTACTATCGCAACTATACTCAACTCTTAGCCTATCTAAAAAACTTGGTAACACAGCTGGACATGATGAGCGTTTCGTAGAGTACCTTTCAAACAACTTCGACACCGAAACTCCTTTCGATTTCTCAAGGGGAGAATTCGATGTATGTAAATTAGTAATGATCAACATTACTGAAGAAATCCATGAAAACAATGAATCTCCTAAGCAGACTCTTGGCATGGGATTACCAGTTAAGTTAATTAGCCAACAAAAAGGGGCAGATTTAGCTAATGAACGAGGCTTTATCAATGATGTAACTAACGCTATTCAAGAAGAGTACTTTAAGATTGAAGAGTTCGACATTTACGTGTCCGCAGGAAGCCCACAGCTATACACAATGTTAGATTTAGGAGGAGTTATCGCAGAGGCAGGCACTGTAGTGAAGCACATGAGCTCAATTCTATCTGAGGTGGCGCATTGTGATTTGACTGTAGAGGTTGACAGAGAAAGCTCTGAAATAACTCTTTCTTACAAGTTTAAGAGAAGTTTGGATGAGTATGACGATGAAAATTTGATTCTAAAAATTCCTTACGTACCGTTTAGAATGACTTCTCCTTTAACTGAAATCGAGCTAAAGCAATCATTTATTCAGCATATACTTGGTATCAGTTGCACGCTTAAAGTCGAGCCTTAAGAAACCGAGAAACTTGTAATGGTGTTTAGATTATAAAGAGGATCTGAGAATCCTCTTTTTCAATTTCAACGACTAACCTTAATCCAATAAACTCTCTTGTCACTGGAGATCGTACAACTTAAGTAACAAAGAGTTATTTAGCATATGACCACATTTATAGGCATTCAATTCAAACCCTCCTAGCATTGGTAAAATTGGACTAAGATCCCCAATTAAATCTAGTAATTTATGCGCAACCAACTCATTATTGAACCTTAAACCATCTGGGTTTAGAACCCCATCATCAGTTATCACGACTGCATTGTTTGTTGAGCCGCCAATACAAAGCTTCATTGCAAGTAAGCTCTCAATCTCATTTTGGAAACCAAATGTACGAGCTTGCGCAACACAGCGCATGAAGTTATCTCTAGTATGTATGTAAGAGATCGTTTGAGGCATTTCATCGACTACAGGGTTTTGGAAATCAATTGTTAGGTTAAACAGCTGGAGATTGTCATCCCTCGGAACTAACTCAATCCATTTATCATCAAAGACTACTTTCATTGATGAGTTTATGTGGATTTTGGGAATTGGCCGCTCTAATGTTTTAAATCCATTCAACTCAAGACTCGTTGCAAATTCTTGTGACGATCCGTCCATGATAGGGATTTCATCCCCTAAGACCTCAATAACAACATTAGTTAGACCTACCGAAACAATAGCTGCCAATAGATGCTCAACCGTCCTAACTACTTGACCGTTTTCTAATGTAACGTTAGTGCCCAACATGCCACCAGATATAGTGTTTTTCTCTATTTTCGTGATGCAATCAGAAGACTTAATGAAATATCCAAACTCTTCTATAGGTGACAAGCGAATCGTGCACAACTGACCCGTATGAAGCCCAATGCCAGTAAATTCAACTGGAGCTAGTATAGTTTTCTGCATATGAAGTACTGCCTAAAGTTTTGAATAGCGTAGTAAATTAAATTTCAAAATCCAACATACATATGGTGTTTTCATTGTTTTTAAAAACAAACCATGAAAATATGAATCCGCTCCGTGTGGTACTATAACTATAGATTATTTTGCAGATTTTAAATCAGTTTCCGCATACGAGGATGTATGAGTAAAGCAACAGCAAGTGCTAATTATAATAGCGAGAACGTAAAAGTCCTTAAGGGGCTAGACGGAATCAGAAAACGTCCAACCATGTATGTGGGCGATACTGATTCAAAGGGCATCTTTCATCTTTTCAAAGAAATAGCAGACAACAGTATTGATGAAGCAATGGAAGGTCACTGTGACGAAATTTTTATCATCATTAAAGAAGATGGTGAGGTAACAGTCACAGACAACGGTCGCGGAATGCCAATTGACATGCATGAAGGCGAAGGCAAATGTGCAGCAATTGTGCTTCTAACAAACATCCATGCTGGTGGTAAGTTTGATGAAGATAGCTACCAGTATTCAGGTGGTATGCATGGGGTTGGAGCTAAAGCAGTTAACGCGCTATCCGACTTTATGGAACTAGTTGTCAAAAAAGGTGGCAAAGTTAACAAGCTGTTCTTTGACTATGGTACAGAAACCACTGAAATGCCTGAAATTTTGGGTGACTGTGACATGAACGACACAGGCACGAGCGTTCGTTATCGACCAATCGAGTCGATATTCTCAGACGCAATGCGTGAAGGCGGGTTAGTTCCCAACCTTGAACTACTAACCAAGTTCTGTAAAGACAAAGCTTCATTAACTAGCGGTTTAAGAATAAACCTCGATTTTAAAGGTGAGTTTAAAGAGACTTATTTCTCTGAAAATGGTATCGCAGATCTATTAGATCTTCCTCCTTTAGACGAAAAATCTGGACACCTACAAGAACAGCCGATTTTCTTTAAGGACTTGTATGTCCACAAAGATAAAAGACCAGATCCTGATTTTAAGAATAAAGGGTCTTTCATTACTGTAGATGAAAAAATTGAAACTGAAATAGTTTTATTTTTCTTTAATAAATTCAGTAACCCAGAAGTAAGATCGTTCGTAAACAATCTTGAAACAACAAGTCATGGCAAGCACTTTGACGGGATGAGAACGACTTTGTTTGAAGTTGTATCTAACTATTCAAAAAAGAAACTCAAAAACAAAGCAAATTTCACTTCTGAAGATGTGATGGTTGGTGGGCACTTTATTGTTTCACAGAAGATGGAAGAGCCACAGTTTACCTCCCAGACAAAGGAGAAGTTAAGTTCCCATAAGGGTGCTACAGCTTCAAAACACGCTCTAAAAGAAGCGTTAGAACGTCACTTAGATACAAATCCAGCTTTCGCAGAAAAGTTGGTTCAAAAATGTATCGACGCGGCAATTTCCCGCGAAAAAGCAGAACAGGCAAGACACAATGCCGAAAAAGAAGCAATTAAGTTAACAGGCAATTTATCTGGCAAATTAGCTGCTTGTGAAAGCACTGACTTAAGAGTGAACGAGCTAATTCTTGTTGAGGGTGACTCAGCTGGTGGCTCAGCAAAACAAGGACGCTGTAGAAAAACACAAGCTGTTTTGCCACTAAGAGGTAAGGTTTTAAATACTCAGAAAGCTGATATTGCCGACATTGTGGTATCCGAACAAATCCAAAACCTTTACACGGCAGTGGGTACATCGATTGACCACGAGTACGACTACAACAAGCTTCGATACGGAAAAATTATCATTATGTGTGACGCCGACGTTGATGGTGGACACATTGAAGTACTACTGCTGACGTTGTTCTACAAATACATGCCAGACCTAATCAGAAGGGGACATATCTACATTGCTGTTCCTCCATTGTACAAGGTCGACTCAAAGGGCGGTTCAGGAAAAACAATGTACTTCAAAAATGACGAAGAATTGGAAGAGCGCTTCCCTAATGGTGTACCTGCACGTTACACAAAGAGTCGTTTTAAAGGTCTGGGAGAAATGACCCCTGCTCAGTTACAAGAAACAACGATGAGTAAGGAAAATCGTAAATTGATGCGCGTTCAGTACGATGAATCAATGAAACAGGAAGCTGATGAACTCTTCGACGTCTTAATGGGAAATGATGTCCCACCACGTCGTGAATTTATTGAAATCAATGCGAACTTTTCAGAGGCAGATTAATTAATGAGTACGGAACAAATGAGCTCTGTCGACACAGTAATGCACCAGACTGACGACAAATTTGAAATGCGACCTATTACAGATGCGGTACGTGAACCTTTCCTAATTTATGCTACGTCTGTAATTAAGGAACGTGCATTACCTGATGAACGTGATGGATTAAAGCCTGTTCACCGAAGAATCCTTTTTGGACAGAGCGAAATGGGCAACCATTACAACAAAGCATATAAAAAATCAGCTCGTGTAGTTGGTGAAGTAATGGGCAAATACCACCCTCATGGTGACAGTGCAATATACGAATCACTAGTACGTATGGCGCAAGGTTGGTCTATGTCCGCACCTCTTGCAGACGGTCAAGGAAACTTCGGATCTCGTGATGGTGACAGCGCAGCGGCAATGCGTTACACGGAAGTTAGGATGACTAAAATCAGTGACTCTATGATCGAAGATCTAGCTTACGACACTGTTGGTTTTGTACCTAACTACGATGGCAGTGAACATATGCCGGAGGTCTTCCCAACCAGATTTCCCAACCTAATTATCAACGGAGGAGAAGGTATTGCTGTTGGCATGGCGAGTAAAATACCTACTCACAACCCTATAGAGGCACTACGTTGTGTAATCGAGCTTACTAAAGCACGATTAGAGGGAACAGAGGTTGCACTTGATGACCTAATGAATATTATGCCAGCTCCAGATTTTCCAACGGGCGGATTAATTCATGGTCTGACTAACTACGAAGATGCTTGGCGCAAGGGACGTTGCAAATTTAAAGCTCGCGGGGAATGGGAAGATGAGATGGTTGATGGCCGAAGAGCTGTCGTTATTACTTCATTACCGTTTGCTGTCAATAAAGCCGATCTGGTTGCAAAGCTTGACGAGCTAAGAAAAGAAAAAGATGGCATTCCTGCCAAAATCAATGGAATCTTGTCAGTTTCAGATGTGTCGAACATCGATAATCCAGTAAGAATTATCGTAAAGCTGAAATCTGGTTACGATCCTGAGATCGTCTTCAATGACATGTGTAAGCAAACTGTCCTAGAGAAAGACTTTAGCTATAACATTACAGTAATCAGAAAGGGCAAGCCTGTTACAGTAGGTATTCTCGACACACTAAACTCGTTCATTGATTTCCGCGAAGAGGTGATTGTAAAACGAAGCAATTACTTATTGCAAAAAGCTCTAAGTAAAAAGCATTCTCTTGCTGGATTAATGAAAGCAATTGATCGACTAGATGAAACAATCAGCACAATCAGAAATTCAAAAACAGGCAAAGAAGCGAACGATGCCCTAAGAGAGCTTCTTAGCATCGATGAAGGACAGGCCGCTTCAATTCTTAACATGAGGCTGCAAAACTTAGCATCGACTCAGATTAATGACATCAAGGAAGACTACAACGGTATTATCGCAAGCATTGAAGAGTACGAAGGAATTTTGGCATCAAGAGCAAAGCAGCTTGAAGTTTTAATTGAAGAGTCTGAAGAGCAAATTGACAAATTTGCAAACTACAAAGATCCTCAAAACAACAAAGTAGTCTTTAACAGCAGGCGCTCTAAGTTCCAACGTGAACTAATCAGCATTAACCGCGAAGATCTCATAACTAGAGAAGATTGCTCAATCGTCATGTCTTCAAAGGGATTTATTAGAAGAATCCCATCGAGCGAAATTGACACTCAAAAACGTGGCACTAAAGGTAAGATGCTAATGACTTTGGGTAGGGGCGATTACATTCAACAAACAACGGTATGTCATTCCCACGATACGCTAGCTTTCATTTCCGATAAAGGTCTCGTTTCATTCGTAAGAGCGTTTGACATAGATACAGGTGCTCGTGGCTCACACATCAATAACACGCTCAAGCTATCTGATGAAGAGAACATCATTCTATTCAAAACCATCAGCGAAGATCAGCTGCAAAACGCTGAAAATCTGTATGCTGTTATTGGCACCAATAAAGGTTATGTTAAGAAAACAAGATTGAGCAAGTACTCACCTAAGAGACGTGTAGCAGTTCGTACCATCAACGAAAGGCACCTTGATAACGAGAAGGTTATTTTCTTTGGTATTGCTTCTGAAAATTCAGACATTTGTCTTGTATCAAGTGGCAACCGCAGTATCAGACATAGCATTAACGACCTGCTTGAAAGAAGCCGTACAGCTGGTGGGGTTCGCTCAATGAGCCTTCTGGAAAGGGAGACCATCCAAAGTGGGGCTATTGTTGAGCACGATGATGTTGACAAGTCTCTAATAGGATGTGTGACAAAGTCTGGAATTCTGAAAATCTCAAAACTTTCGGACTACAAGATCCAAAGGAGAGGCGGGAAGGGCATTATTGCCATGAATGTTACAGATGATGACTATGTATTATCATCATTTATTTTCACAGAAGGTGATGAAATTGATGTAGTAACAACGACAAAACGAGGCGTTGTAAACAGAATTCCACTGAGTGGGATAAGAGTGACATCTAGAAGAACTAAAGGTGTTAAGCTAATCAACATCGACAAGAAGAAAGATGAATTAGTTACCGCGCTATTAGCTACTTCTGAAATGGATACAAGTGAACAACCAATTGAATTCACAGAAGAAGTAAACAGCAATGTTCAGCAAATCGACCCTATGGAAATTGAGGAATAGGGCGGCAATACAACAGAAAAGGGGCGAATCTCGCCCCTTTTTCATATTTTGGTCAATATTGGTTATTCGAGGCTAGCAAGTGATACAGGCGCACCAAAATGTTCACCTAGAACATAGTCGACGTTGTGGTTAATAAATAACTCGAACATATCCTCTGACTGTATACCTTCAACAACAACCGATGATTGCATAGCGCTAACAAGCCCAAAAATAGAGTTAAGCATATGAAGCTTGCTCTTGTTCTCATAGATTTCATTAACAATCTCTCTAGGTAACTTGACCATTGTTGTCCTTAGTTTGATTCTTTCAAGAACAGAAAACCTACCTAAACAAAAATCATCGAGGCAAACACGAATGCCTGCATCGTCAAGCGAGTTCAAGTTAGAAAGTGCGGAGTCAAAACACTGTTCTATATTTTTTTCATCAATACGCACCATTACTCTTTCAAGAGGCAGTGCATAAGAGTTGACTAAATCCATAAACTTTTGGGCAAAATCTAATTGTGATAAAGAAGATTTCTCAAGTTTAATCGAAAACTTTACTCCCAAACCCATCAAACTCTTCACTTTAGCATTGGCTGAAAGTGACTCCAGTATTAAGTTGTACACATCAAACATTTGCTTATTCGAATCAAAACACTTGATAACATCAGCAATACTTGCCCCCTCTGAACGCAAGTATACTTCGTAGTATTCAACTTCTTTGTTCTCGTTATGCACTGGCATAACAACTGGTGTTAATGTGTAATCATCAATACGTAATGGACTGCTCACAGATATGCTTGTGTTTAAATCCCCATGTTCTAATGCGCCAGAGCGTGACTCCTTAGAAACATACATTGCTTTGTCTGCAAGCTTAAGCATCTCATCTCTACTAAAGTCTCCGTCTGAAGTAGTGATACAACCGTACGAGGCACTAATTGGTATTTTCACATTCCCATATTCATACCCAAACGAAAATAAGTCGTTGATACGATCTATAGCAACCTGAACGTCTTGTTTAGTTTTAGCTCCATAAACGAGACATACAAATTCATCACCACCAAACCTACCAACAAGTCCCTTATCACCAACCCCCTTGTCGATCTTATTTGCAATATCAATTAGGTAACAGTCACCTACATCATGTCCGTAGGTATCATTAACAGGCTTAAACTTGTTAAGGTCTATAAAGACGAGCCCAAACTCGCGTTCCTCCGCTAGGGCAGAATCGATAAACCCCTCAAGACCTTTTCTGTTATATAACCCTGTTAGTTTATCAGTGACAACTTGTTTCTTAAGCTGAGCTTCCTTTTCAAGTTGTTCAGTACAATCTCTCATTGATGCAACAATGTTCTCTAACTCACCATTGACAAAAATGGGAGAAAAGGAAACTTCGACTGGAAAAATACTACCAAGAGAATTTCTTCCATTCAGTCGAATAGACTTATTATCGCCGTCGATGAGCTCGATTACAGGTCTAGAGTCTGGAAATATTTCATCAAAACTTAAACCAACAATATACCTTTCCTCTCTGCCATATAGAGTTTGAAAAGAGTTATTAGCTTGATAAACAACACCTTCACGACCGAGAACTAATATCGCTTCACTATTTTCTTCGAATAAGAGGGTGTTTAGTTCGAGTTTACGTATCAAATCCTCATTATTATTATAAACGTCAACAAAACTGGTTACAGAGGTTCCCAATTTGGCATTGCTGACATTTAACTTATTAATGGATTTAAGAACTTGAACAATCGAAAAAAGAAGCCCTATCGTAGTTAAGGCGATAAAAAGGCATAATGCGATTAATGTAATATTTGGATTCATTAAAATATCTGTATTTTAATTATTGTACAACAATCTAAGAGTCAAACAAGTTCTAGCTTGGAGACTCTAATAATTAAGTGTAATATTCAAGTAAAAATGACAGACAACATCAATCTCAGTGAAGACGGAAACACTCAAAAAAAAGGCGGGACATACAGAAAATCAGTAGTTCCAGTAATGAATGATATTCTTAAAGAATTTGTTGACACCCCAAAGAGCACTTCATTTCCAAAAAATCTAGACGAAGTTGAATCCGCAATTAGCATTCTGAACAAGCAACTTGACCTATTAAAAAGAGCTCAAAATATCCAGATGGAGAGGGGAAAGATCTCTCAAATGACTAAGGCTTCAAAGTCTATGGATAAATTAATCAACATAACACTTAAGCATAGTTCAGAAAACATGGATGCCGAAACTGTTATATCTACATTAAAAAAAGAAATCAATACATTAAAAGGTGAAGTGACAAAGGCGAGAAAATCTAGTGATCCCGAACTAAAACAATTCCACTTCTAACTATGAGCTACCCTTTAACTCAAATAGATAAAGAACTTCTAATTTCTTGGGCTCAAGTGGTACGTAAAGCACTTGAGTCTGGGATAGAAATTTTTATAGTCGGTGATACAGAGACAACAGGAAAGCATGAATTAGGTGATAAAAATAATTTTGGGAAAAAGGATCGAATATTAGAAATTGGGTTTCTGTTCTACACTAGTGATGAAAGTGGACTACTTAAACCATTAAGTGACCATCTAGGAAATCATATAAGATTCCACGAATACATTAACCCATTTATTGAAGATGCAAATACACTAGATAGATACAACAGCATAAAAGAAATACCAAATGAGGTGATTAGAATTCATGGTATTGACATCGATTTCTTAAAAGGAAACTGTGGTTTATTGGATAGCTGGGGGAAAAGGACGAATTTTAAACTAAATAAATCAGCACCAACCTTCACCCAAATTAAACCATATTTGGAAATGCTTATGAATTGTAATGATTTAGTAACACTTAAAGGTAGGATTAATTTCATTGCACACAATGCCTTATTCGATGCAAGATTTATGAGCGCCGAGTGGATTAAAACAGAGCAATTTGATGAAAAATCATCTTTTCCATCAAGCTTCGAATCTTATGTATGGGTAATCGATTCGCTTGCTCTCATGAGATCTCTCTATTCGCGTGCTGATATAATTTCAGCTGGGGAGAAAAAAGGATGTAAAATGAAAGCTGGTTTTTCTCTTGATTACTTAAAGGAATTTTATTCAATTAATCAAGATAGAGACATGCACGGAGCTCTTGTTGACTCAAAAATATTAGCCGACGTTTACAATAGCATTGTAATGGACGAAAGATACTCTAATTCACCAGCAGTTTGTGCTAACAGAACATTCAAATCAGATTACAAATCTAACCAAAACAGAAATCTTGTATCTTTCTAAAAGCTACTTTATATATTTACATTTTATATATACATTTAAACAAAGGAATGAGTTATTTACAAAGTATAGTTGTCCAAAAAATGAAGAATCTGAAGCTTTGCTTAGCACCAAAAGTGGATGCAAAGTCATGGCACTCGGCGAAAGAGAGGATTCAAAAAAAAAGTTGTAACATCATTCTTCAATCTAAGCCCATATGAGACATCTACACCCGAAACTGAAAAATATTAATTATGTCTAAAAGAATTTGTTTTAACGTTACTCAAGAGCTTGCAAAAGAAGTGGCAGCCTTTAGGGTAATACACGAAGATTCTGCCATACTAGATAAATACGTAGCCCGACAGGTAGCTCAGTTCATAAAAAAGACTAATGAAAATAGAGGTGTTAAGGTAAAGCTATCAACCCCCGATTGCCCAGACTGTGGTTCAAAAATGGTTGAAAGAAAGAAGGGTGAACGTAAGTTTTTGGGTTGCTCAAGTTACCCAAAATGTAAAAAGACACTTAACATACAAAAATGAGCAGAATTTTTTCCTACGAGTCACTTTTTGAAAAATGGCTAAATGATAAACAAGTAAAAAGTCTAGTAGCAATCGGCAGAAACTTGAGGAATGATAGGGAGGGATTTCTCTATGAAAACCCCAAATATCTCATTGAATTAGCATCACAACAAGAAGATTTATTAATGTTTTATACAATGTTGTATTGCTATGAACCATCAGAGTTAGAATCTGTGTCTGATATAGAACTCTCCTTAACTCAAAGAGAAATTTTTAATAACTACAAAGATTCAATGTTAGACGCTGTAGATAGAAATCTCTCTAGTAACATATTCTCCCTTCCTTTAGACGAATTGTGGATAAAATAACGCCCATCCATGGGCGTTAAAGTTATTTTCTGGTGAGAGTTTTATTTATTTTGGAAATTAACATTGTCCTTAATTGCACAGAATCTCTTTCATCTAGATTTGACAACTCCATACCCATAGAACTCATAAACCAAGTCACGCAATCAATGTCAGCTAGCAATCTTTGATATCCCTCATACAAATCCTCAAAAGGTTTTCCAGATCTTAAGACCGAACTATCTATTTCAACAGATGAAGACATACCAGATAGCACATAGAGGCATTCTCTATAGGTGTCTTCGCAATCTTCAATCTCTATTGGGATGTGAGCACATCTCCACTTCGTATACAGCGGTAGTTCACTAGCAACTCTATCTATAAATCTCAGATTCTGGACTAGCTTTTCATGATCCGACAATTCAAAAATCGTCTTATCATATCCAATTGAAGCATAAACATCGTTTGTGGCCTCTGGTAAAGCCTTAGCAGTTAACTCAACATAGGAAGACACATTATCAAATGGAATGCTTATTAAAAATTTATCCCTCATCTCAGTCAGGTCTTCCGATCCTACTGTTGATTTTAGAAATGCATGGTCTTTCTCGTTAGTTCCAGAAACAAAGCCTTCATCGTAAATACCATATCTACCTGCTCTACCACCAGTTTGGATTGCCTCTTGCTGGAGCAGTTGTCTTTTTTCTTTTCCATCGAACTTCTCTACAGTATCAAAAACAACTGTTTCGATAGGAAGATTTAGACCTAAGCTTATTACATCAGTTGACAACAAAACTTGTGTTTTACCTTCCCTAAATAGTTTTGCTTGCATCCTTTTTACTTCTGGGGGTAATGCGCCATAGATCACCGACACTTTAAACTCTTTTGGAATTTCATTTTTTAACTCAAGAACCCTTCGCTTGCTAAAAGATACGACAGCTGTACCAGATTTAATATCTTTCAAACTTCTAACAGGTTCTGGCGTTACCGACAATTTGGTTTTCCTATCCAGTTTGTGAAGAGTGTAAGGTAATTGTAGGAGGTCAGCTAATTTACGGATTTTGTCAGCCGCAAATAGTGGACAAGTCACGATTATCTTTCTTGCCCTTGCCCCTGCTATTGCAGCCAAAAAGTTATAACCTCTTTCCTGATCGTCAATGAATTGCCCTTCGTCCACTAAAACAACGTCCACGATTTTCTTGAAATCCATAAGCTCAACTGTCGAAGCAGTGTGGTTAGATCCCTCTACATACTGTTTTTCTTCACCAGTCATCAAGTTACATGCAATCCCTTCAGCGTTCATGTCTTCATAAACTTCAATAGCGTTTAACCTTAAAGGTCCTACATAAAGGCCAGACGATGCTTCTTTAAAATGCTTCAAAGCATTAAAAGTCTTTCCACTATTTGTAGACCCCGCATAGACAATAATCTCGCGCTTCATTCCATTTACTAGTGGATAGGTTAATGGCTCAATCTTAACTGATTTAAGCCAACTCTCTGAAGCGAGTTTCTGTCTTAAAGCAGATAACTTCTCAGGCATGTTTTCTGCGTTTAAAAACATTTTATTTTTAGAAAAGTAGACTTCAAATTCAGATTCGTACCCACTGATGGCTTCAGCAATTCTTGATTTGAATGCATCCTCAAGCTCACGATACAATTTGTCATTAAGATGAAATTGTTCGTTTGGCTCATACGTCATCCAAAGTTCAAGTCCCTTATGTACGTTTAGAGTAAATTTGATTTTCTTGGAAGGGTTGAATGATTTACAGTTCTGCTTATTTGGAACTGAATATTGATCAAGAAATGTTTTTGTAAGAATTGTGTTAACTGTAGAGATGTTTAGGTTTTCAATTGAGGAGTTCTTTTCCTCAAGATAGTCGCAAAGACTAAGTCGCTCTTGATGACTTAAGCTCGACACATAGTTGGGTAGGTTATTTGTCGCCATTTTTCTTAAGTATCTAAAATCTTGGGGTCATTTTCAATTGCCCTAACATGAGAAGAGTCATAAAATGAACTAAAGATTTTTTTGGATATGAATATGACCTTTGTTGCAATTGAGAAGAGAATACAAAACGAAGCACGCTTCAATGAAGCACGGCATTCTGGTGCTAGCCCTGTACAAGCAGACATAATCTCGAAAAGAGTCCCTATCTCTGAAGTCAAGTCACGCAATATTCTTAATGCTCCACTGGAAAACATAGACTTAACGAAGATTAAAGATCTTGATAAAACATCAAACAGACTTATAAAAGCCCTTCGACGTGGAGAGCAAATTGCTATCGTCACTGATTTCAATACAGGTAGCTTAGCTGCTGCTGCTATCCTAGATAAATCACTGGTAGATCTCTTTGGCTTTGATGGATCTTGCGTAAAAACTTACGTAGGTAGTAACGTCAAATCCAAACAAGGTCTGAATAAAGAAATTTTGAACAGAGTATTTGATAGCATACCCAAGCCAACTCTGGTTGTTTGTATAGGAATGTCATCAGTTGATATGACATGTGTTAAGGATAAAATCTCATCAGCTAAAAAAGAGGGCGTTGTACTTGACTTCATTTGGTGTGGAAATAGCAAAACCGCAACAGAAAAAAGTAAATGCTTCTACTCAATGGTAAACCCTCAGCAAGATGATTGCTTGTTAGAAGATAAACAGATATCAGATACTTCGCTATCTGTTTTGCTAATGACAAGAACAAGAAAACGACTAATAGATTCTAAAATATTATCAAACGCACCAAAGATGGGTGAACTAATACCCATTGCTGCTTGTTGTCATATTCAACACACAAGTAGCTTACTCTCACCGACAAATCGAAGTTTAACTAAGCAAGCATATTCGCTTATGCTGAACCCCAAGCTAAAGGTATGGAAGGCTTTCAGAAGAACGTTTTTAACTCCTTTTCAACCTATTACAAGTCAGGATGTTTCAAAGTTTATAGTTGACTCTATAGAAGAGTACGCTAGAAGAGATGGCTGCCCTTACAGTGTCTTAAAATTTTTCCGTTCTGATAATGAACTTGAAGCGCTGAGATACTTAAAGATGATTTCGAAAAAAGAAAGCTCGAAGTCGGCGCTCCAAGAGTCCTTGATGAAAACAGCTATGTTTAATGCGTCAAGACAAATCAGAGAAGGTAGAAAATCACTATTCATTTACCTTCAAAAGGCCACGCCTGAACTTCAATTAAAAATAACTCAATTGATACAATCTAAGTACAGTCTGCCAACTTGTATCGTGGCACCTGAAGGGTACAAAGAAATTCCTGTTTCTTTTGATGAGTTGTCAGAATTGAACGTTGACCCATTTAAAGGAATGAAAGCGAAGGAAAATATTCAAATTAAGCCAAGCTCTAAACAGCTTAAAGCCTTCATGGAAAAGCACGACCCTACACATGAAGTTGTCGGCGACTACATGCTTGTAGCTGAGAGAAGTAAAAAGGCCAAGAAGCCTATATTTAAGCTTTATAGCTTGGAGCCTTACGAAGAAATAGCGGAATTAGATTACAAGGTGGCCGCAAAGATATCACCTAAAAATATTTTCCAAGGCATCAAGAAAGGGATTTATTCTTTTCAGACTACTAAAGGTGACTTGATTCTTGACTTACAGAAAGCCAAAGAACCAAGTTTGCATATTAAAAAAGCTGTCGTAGGAAGAGCTACCACCCTTAACTATAAAGGGATAATGGCATCCGAACTAACATCTTCACTCCAAAAGATAAGTGCTTTAGCAGTTTCAGATGATTGGGTAAACTTTAATCTTAACCTCGACGAAGTAAGCATTGTTTCTGAACTATTCTTTGAAGCTTGGGATAAGCTATTTGCAGAGACAGCAGTTACAATAGGGTTGGATGTAAAATCTGACGGCAGGATTAACCCAAAACGAGCCTTGGATTTCCTTATAATAGATGAAATTAAGCAACTTGAGCCATTTGGAAAAGGGTTCGAATACCCTGTCTACGAGATTAAAGCTCTCTGTCACTCGTTTGCTAAGTCGGGAAACGATTTGAGACTTAAATTAGAAGTAGACCATATGATTTACAATGCTATTTGGGTCGATTTTTATACATCTGCTTGGACTGATGAATTTAAACCAAACATAGAGCATACATTGCTTATTGAACCACGAGATTCCTATAAAGACGACAAACGCCTGTTGCTCCCTCATATTGTTGCAATTAGGAATGACGTGAATCTATTGGGCTAGATTGGATACATTCCCCAGCCTAGAGCTATTTAGCTTCGTATAGGCTAGGGGATGTACTTAACTAGGCAATGAACATTTTTCAGAGTTTCTCACCCACACCTCAATAGTGAACTCTTCCCCTGACTCCTCGCAGTGACATTCTTTGATTGAAACAAGATGAAAATCAGTTTCAAAGTCAGTGAAAAATGCATCACATTCGTAAACTCCCTTTAATCTAGTCAAAACAACTCGATCAACGTAAGGTAATAGAAGTTCGTAAATTATTGCGCCACCGCAAACTACGAAATCTCTACCCTCACTAGTTATTAGTTCAGAAACTGAACTATAAACTGTGCATCCGCTCAATGAGAAAGCTTTTCTGCTTAGTACTATATTTTTTCTTTTAGGAAGTGGCTGGACAGGAAGGCTACAGTAAGTCGGATAACCCATCACTATCTTTCGCCCAAGAGTAAACTCCTTGAAATGATTTAGGTCTAGTGGAACGTACCAAGCTAATTTCCCCGCTTTTCCAATGCCCCTATTAGCATCAATCGCTACAATTAAATCAATCATTATCTTTATACATTATCTCAATTTGTTGCATTTCTTCTTCACTAAGAAGGGAATTTTTAGACAAAATAAAATCTCTTTCAGAAGACATCCCTACTATTAACGATTGTCTTAATTCAGGTTTAAGAACTTCAACCAAATCTTCAAAAGCAGACTTACATGACTCTTTGTATTTGAAAAAGCCACCTTGTGGTGAACCCAACTGCTCTTCACGGAGGGCAATTAGATTCATGTTGTGTACCTCCCATTTTGAATTCAAGTAATGAAGAGCGGTATCTTTCAAGAATGTAAGGAGCTCCTTTTCCCCGATAGACTCTTTTAGAGATGCGACTAGACTTGAAAAGTCATAGTCATGCTCAAAGCCTAAGTTCGTGATTAAATCATCAACAGAGGAAGATCTTTTTATTCCAAGCCTAAGCTTTGTAAGTACACTAAGTTGATTGGTCACAGGTTGATTGTACATCATTAATCTTGACCTTTGTTCTTTAGCCAATGCTTGTTTGTGTGTTTGAGACTGTTTTATGGCTTTATAAACATTCTTCTTTTTATCTTCTGCGATATCCATTGAGCTTTTAAGTTCATCTGATGTCTCATAAACACACATAGGTAGAACAGCTTGGTACATAACGTTTTGAGCAAAGATTTCATCATCGATTGAAGTAAGAAAAACAACTTCCCCTTTATCTGACTGCCTTGCACAGCGCCCTTTAACCTGAAGATCTTCTACCATCGTAGTACCAGCTGACATTGCCAGTACATAAAGACCACCAAGATCGCTTATCTTAGAACGCTCGGTGCTGTTGCTGCCAAGAACAATATCCGTACCACGACCGCACAATCTTGTCGTAATCAGGATGCTACCTTTGTACCCCGCCTTTTGCACAATCTCATCTTCCTCATCAAGGTTTTTTGAAGTTAGTATGCTGGCTGTAAGGTTTGCTTTTTGAAACTCATCAAATAACAATTCTGCTTGCTTTTCATTCGTACAAACGAGCAAACAGGGTCTCCCAAGAGAGTTGGCCTTTTTTACAGAATCAAGAGCGTATGCAAATTTTGCTTTTTCACTTTCAAACAATAAATACCCACGATCATTCAGTTTTTTTGGGGAATTCAAAGGAACCTTTTGAACTGACAATCCATAAACATGAGATAGTTCATTTGAGTTGCCCATCGCTGTGCCGGACATTCCAGTAATCAGGTTATATTGCTTTACATAATTTGGTAATGCAGAAGTGACGTAAGGAAATTCCTTTGAAGAAAGTTGTAGTCCTTCTTTTAGCTCAAGCGTAGCAAGTATGTTCGAAGGGAAGCCACCTTTAACAATTCGACCTGATGCTGGGTCTATGGCGAAAATTTCCCCATCTTTGATTGTGTAATGCTCTCCAAACTCAAGTCGGTTTCTTGATACGTATGCAGCCTGCACAAGGTAAATCTCTTTTGTAAACTTTTTGTAGAAACTTCCTTCAGAAACGCCATATTTTCTTGAAAAGATTTTTTGTAGAACGGTATAGAAGTTCTCTTTAAATTCTTTGGAACACTCGTCGAAAACATCGTTGTGTTTTTCAACTTCCATGCAAACTTCTACAGCCTCTCTAATGCTCTGTTCGTGTATTGGCATTCTTTTAGTAACTGCGTATGGGACAACAGAGTTTTCAATCAAACTTAAGTCAATTTCATCAATAATGATTGCATTTCTTTGTAAAAAGTCATGTGTTGTTGGTACTTCAGATAATGACAAGTAATCTTCTATCCATGAAAGACATAGATTTTTCATATCTGAGTAACCAATCCCACCATCTGTGAGTACTCTAGAGTCAACTGAATGGGGTATATCTAAAAACTCAAAGAGAGGGCTCATAGATCTAAAGTCTCTCTCGGAAAGGTATTCATTTGAGGTTGCAACTCTTACATAATCATGTGTTTTATAGAGCAAGCAAGCAGCAAGAGCAGCAACCAAAGTTTTACCTTCTCCTGTTTTCATGTCTAGCACATAACCTTGGGAGGCTCTCAAGGCAGCAAATAACTGACATTCGAATGGTTTTAAGCCAACGGTTCTCTCAGAGGCTACTGATAAAACCGAGAGAAGTAACGCTGGATCGCTTGAACTTGCAAAAGTCGACTTCAACTCCAGATTACTTTTGTATTTGTAAAGTTTTTCCATATCTAACGCACGCTTGATAACACGCATGGGATAAACTTTTGTCATAAAGCGACTAATCAGACTAATGCCCACAAAAAAACTCCTTAAGTTTAAAAATCAAAAGTTATTGTAAAAAATGTTCCCACACATACTTTTCATGTTATTATTGTTAATGTTTGATTTGCATCCGGAGGTCACATGAGCTCACCAAAACGTAAAACCGATATAGATGAAATATTTTCGAATGTCTTAAGTGAAACAGATCTCTTAAGACCTGACGTAACCACCCAAGATAACAGTGGGAAACAGTTTTCTTACTTATCTACAATCGCAATAGTAAAAATTTTAAGAAAACACTTCAAAACTAATCTTAAGATCGAAAACTCATACACTTTAGATAGCGACGTTTTCTCATATACTAGTTTAATTTCTATATACAACCCTCAAGCTAGAGCCTTTGTTGATTTGGCAAACGGTATCTATCAAATTTCTAAAGATAAAATTCTTGATTCTACTGAAGCTATATACGAACTATCTCCACCCGCTTACGCAAGTGAAGCAGCATTGAGCATTGCGCTTAACAGCCTTGGGGTTGTTCCTTCTAATTTCAAAACAATACCGCTATCAGCAAGTGCACCTATAACAATATCAGCTGATTCAGGAACCGACGGTGTTGTGACTGAAGAAGTTACAGAAGAAGACAAACAGGGTAAAACTCTCAATACATCAGATTCAACTTTAATTGAACAAGAGCCAGATTTAGGTTCAGTCAACACAGATATTGATTTAAAAGATTCTAATGCGACTCCAGAGCCACCAACTTCTGCTGTAGAAGTTGATTCTAGCAACATTCAAAAAAATGAAGAATCCAGCACTCAACCAACGATCGCAGACGAACCTACGCCAGAAGTTGAGGGATTTCCTGCATATCAGAAAGATAAAGGCGGCTTAACAAGACTAGTGTACATTCGCCGTTGCCAAGAGCTTTCAGAAATTGGTGTCAGTGAAGAGACAGCTTTAATGTCGATTCGTGAACGTGACCGCCCTAAGACTCTTCAGGACATGACTCCTGAGCAATCTACTGGTCTTAAAAACAAGATCAATAGTAAAGAGCAGTCTTACTGGGAAGGGTTGGCAAAAAAAGCTGCTGATTCTAAAAAGCCTAAAAATACAAGAAAAGCACCAAAAAAACGTGCGAGTACAAAAAGTGTCCAAAAAAATGAACCTGCTAAAACCAAGTTCAATTTAAACACACTTAAACCACTTGATCGTAATCTAGTTGATCAAGAGGTCATGAAGGCAAGAAGAAACTTAAAAAGCAAGTTCAGGCTAGCTGAAGACAAGGTTAAGAACAGAGTTCTTACCGAGTTGGGTCTCCCTACTAATCTAGATCCAGAACAGATATACACATACATATCTAGCTTAGAGAAAGCAGCACTCAAAGATGTGCTTTCAATGTTTTAATGTTAAAAAAGGGAGTTGAATACTCCCTTTTCTTTATCTCGATTTGCAATACTCCAGAAAAATCATTACTACTATGAAAAACATTTAGTAATGCAATCTGAATACATTAGTAGAGAGGGATACGACTTTCTAAACGCTCAAATCAAAAACCTGAAGGTTCAACACAAAGATTTACTTGATCAAATCACTCTTAATCGTGAGCAAGAATCAGGGGATGAATCTGAAAACTCAGAATTGATTAGATTAAATGCCGAGATAAACTCTGTAATCAAAAAGGAACAAGAACTAACCGAATACTGCTCATCGTGCGTGATTGTAGATTTATCTAAGCAAGCAAAAGACGGTAGAGTGAGATTTGGAAATACTGTAACTGTTCTTGATCTTGATAACGACAAAACAAACACCTATCAAATCTTAGGCGAAAAAGAAGCCGATCCAAGCAAACACAAACTTTCATATAAGAGCCCATTAGGGCGTTACCTTATTGGTCTTGAGGTGGGAGATGAATGTGAAGTTCCTACACCATCTGGCTACAAAAAATACGAAATTTTAGAGCTTAAAGAATCATAAAAATAGCCTGCTAGTGAGCAGGCTATTTTTTTATGGTTATTTAAACACAGAATCAGCTAACCCATCAGCTTTTGACCTTGCGGTGTCCTCAGCAAGAGAGCTCCAACCATCTCCATCCATGTTAGCCCATCTGTCATCGACACCTTTTTTCTGCATTTCTTCCATTAGCATATCTTCCCCCATATCCTTGAGTAAAGCGTCTCGATTCTCCTTTTCAGAAAGCCCTTTTAGCTGTGAAACATCAATATCATGTTTACTTTCGATATACTCTTCAATTTTCTTCTGAGCAAACTCTTTAGTCATTGCATTACATATGCCCTCGTAAAGGTTGTCCATTTGCTGCTTGAGAGCCTTCATTAGCGAGTCTAAGATGTTTGGGGGGACTGGAACTTCTAGTTCCTTAATTGTTTTGATCAAGTCACTTATCTTATCGAACAAGCTATTATCCATTGCTAAATTAAAACATGCAGTATCAGCTTCACCCTCTACTTGTTTTTTTGCCATTTGGTTCTGGATATGTTCATCAACAGAAGTAACTGGAATTGGCACGTACATTGGCTTTGTAACTTGTGCTATGTAAGCATCAAGTTCGCCTGCGTCACAAGTGTATTTAGCATTAGAATTGACCACCTTGGAGATAGCGTCTGTTGAAGCGTAAGCTGTCATTGATGGTGTTGCCACCAAAACACTTGCTAACAAAGTAGCTCGTATGTAATTGCTTGGTAAATTCATTTTCTTTTCAGTTTACAATTTTGAGTCTGTAAATACATCAGAAAAGTACACTGAGTGAATAAGGTAGCGGAGTCTAGCCTTTAAAGTTATAGAATCATTAGAGATTGATGACTCTAAGTAGACAAAATAAGCATTCAATCCTTCAACAGAAATTTTTTCGGATGAAATAAAAAATTGAACTAGTTGTGCATAAGTCATCACGTTGCAGGCGGTTGTGACTACTTCATACGAAGGTTCATTAGAACTAAACAATGCCTGTTTCAATTTTTCAACCTGTCTAACTGGTAGTGATACCAAAACGGCTCTATCTTTGTTATCTAATGCCTCAATAGCGGCTTTAGATGCATTCTTGAGAATTGCTAGAGAAGTGAAGTCGAACATTTTTACTATGAGTATAGATTTGATGTGTAATTATCTCAAAGTTTCAAAACATCCAAATATATATCACAATAAAATAAAAGAGCATAATGTTTACTATCATAAGCTGTATAAATTTTGATAGTTCTATCTTGTCTAAAGAAGAACTACTCGACCTTATAGAAAAGACTCATTTTAAAAAAGGTAAGTTTGGAAACTCTGAGAGTTTAAGAATGGGCTTTACAAAGCTAGTTTCTTCTGTTGATAACACAAGTATCGAATCCACAGATGGTAATTACGTATTAACAAAATTCCTAATTGGTCAGAAAAAGGTTAAGCCATCTACTATAGAAGTTGTAGCAGAAGAGCGTTTGGAAGAAATTAAAAGACGAGATCCTGAAGCCAAATTAAAAACAGTGAAAGAGCAAGTTAAGGTGGAACTTATTGGGCAAGCAATGCCTGAATATGTTGATTTTTGGGTACTTTTCGATTTCAAAAATAATTTGGTTTACACGAACAAAGGTGGAAAGAATTATGAGAATTTCATTAGTCACGTAAAAAATCACTCAGCTAATAATCCTTTTGGATCGTACTTAAAACCATCACTTATAACTGAGTCAGAAAAGCTAAACACTTGGCTGTCAAGCCCTGATGCCCTTCCGGAAGGCTTAACCCTTGGCAGCGCAGTTGATCTGGAGAATACGGACGGCTCGAAAGGTAAGTTTAAAGATATTGAAATTGAGACTTCAGAAGCTGTAGAAAATTTCATGAACAATGGTGGCTTTGTTAAATCATTAAACTTGCACTTAGGTCAGAAAGTATCTTTCAATGTGAGTGATAAAGGGGAAGTGAAGGGAATCTCACCACTTGCTTATACTCAAGAACGAATCGATGATTATCTAGGCGAAGACGGAAGTGAAGAGCCTTTAGCTGAATTGCAAGTAAGGACTCAAATATCAGCAATGGATTTATTTGAGATTATAAAGCGATTTTATAGCTACGAATAATAACAAGAAAGGCTCCAAAAGGAGCCTCTCTTGTAAGAAGTTAGTCACTTATTCAGTTTCTTTAGCTTCTTGATCTTTTACTTCTTTTTTAGACTCTTCAGATTCATCCTTTTTACTTTCAGATTTATCAGAAGATTTTTTTGCCATTTTCTTGCTCAGTACAGTTTTTAACTCTTTGTAAAAAACAACACACCCGTCTGTAGCCGCTTCTGGGAAATCTTTTTCTGGTGCATTAGCCATTTCTTTTACAGCAAGTACTGCCATAACAATTAGTAAGGTAAATAATATAGTGATCATCGACGTCTTTTTTATTGATGTTAATATACAAACTTCGTTAAACCAAGCTATTTACAATTTAATTTAGTATCAATGTTTGACAATCTTATTTTTGATTCTCGACAATCTTCAAGCACGCTTGTTAAAAATGCTAATGCATCATCATTTTCATTGGACTTCCTAGTGTTAGAAAGTTCATTAAAAGCCATTTCAAGCTCATACTCAATTGTATTTATAGCATTTAAAGCAACAGTTACTTCGTCAGGAGAAGAACTAAGCATTTTTTTGATTCTCAGTAACTTCTGTCTAGATAGTGTTTTTTCGACACAACTTGTATTCAAGTCGCATGTATCAATGCCATATTTTTTTGCCAGAGATTGTATTTTTTTGGACATTCTAGTTCAATTTTTGTTTAGTTTGAATCTTATTTGATTCTATGTTTCCTCCTACAAGGAGTTGTCTGTATCCGTCGCCATAAGTTTCCTTCAGTAATTCAATGTATTCCGCCTTGTCGAAGCTAAGTTCCCCTACAAACGATATAGAAGGTGTTGGCTCACTGGGGAACGGGTCGAGCATAAAATCTATCAGCTGATCGGACGCTTGAAGTAAAAGACTCCTTCTTTCATATACATTCAGTCCTTCGAGACTTAATGACTCAGATACACCGACAAAATCAAAAAAACCGTGTTTAATCAAAACAGACATTTCATCTCTAAATGATTTAACATCGAAATTTGATACAGTAAGTAGACTGTGTGAAGTTACATTCAAGTAACTTGAAAATGTTTTTTGAATAAAATCGTCTAAACCAGTTAATTCACCAAAGCGTTTTGTTTCAGTTAACGAATTTAACATTTTATCGCTAAAACCATAGAACCTTAAACTCGGATAGATTTTTCCAGAGCCATCTGTTGCGAATCCACTTTTATATGAATGAACTTGGTTAATGTTAGGTTTAGCGAAAGTAATTCCACGTGAAACAAGCTCCTTGATGTATTTTGGTTGAATACGATCCTTAGCACCTTTATCTTGATCGTGACTATAAACAATTGTATCTAGGTACACGTGCGGGTAGTCTCTTTTTATCAATGCTTGCTCGACAGTTGTTATTGCATATTCCGTCGCATGACCCTTGTTAAACAAATACTCATTTTTGTATTTGCAGAGTCTAGCCCAAACCTTTAGAGCGCATGATTCTTTTCGCCCTTTTGATATAAGACCATTAACAAACGCGTCTTTTTGTGAATCGATTAGCCTTTGATCGCCTTTTTTAAGGCCAGTTCTTAAAGCATCTGCATCTGAGGGATTCATGCCTGCTATATCTATACTCATTTGCAGGATTTGGTCTTCATATATCACGAAACCACGGGTCTCTGATAGAAACTCAGCAATCTCCTGATCATCAAAGGCTTTGTTTGGAGAGTTACGTAGATAGTCTTTTCGGTCAGACACACCCGGACGAATTAAGGCAGAGAACGCTGCTAGTTCACTAAAGTTTGTAGGGTTAATGTCTTTTAAGCACCTTAAAGAGCTATCCTTATCAGACATTTGATTTAATCCTGTTGGGTTAGACTTAATGAACTGGTATATCCCATCACCATCAGCAACAAAACATTTTTCTACATTTTCACTAAATGTAGATCTCAATCTGTTTTTTGCTAAATCTAGCCCTTGAATTACCTTAGAGCTCAGTATGTCGTACTTTAGCAAACCAACACTTTTCGCAAACTCATGCGGAACCATTGCCAGTGAACCATCTTTAGTTTTAACAAACGGGGTAGGTCTGATTGAGTGGTTATTTACGACAATTGCAGAAGGGTGGGGAGTAGCATTTCCACGCAGACCGTCAAGCTCCATACCAATTGCAACTAACTCTTTTATATAGCCACTTTTGTCCATGTACTCTTTAAGAACAGGGGATTCTTTGACAAGGTCAGAAAGCACATTTGAGCTATAATCGCCTAGATCACGTTTTAGGTCTTTTATTATACCAGAGTCATTAATTCCAACTTTTGGTATCTGGAAGCTATATTCAACACCTTCACCGTATCTATATAGCAAAACCTCGCGAGCCTGAAGAAACAGAGTATGAAGTTTATTTTGCTTACCTTGCACTATAAGTGCGCCGACACTGTTTTCAGATACATGTTGATTAAGAAAGTCGTATATTGACCCTCTTTTTTCAGAGGCAACATCTATATCGATATCAGGAGTTTCAATTCTCGCTCCCATAAAGCGTCTAAAATCCAGCTTATGCGCTAATGGATCACATTCTTTTGATGATAAGCCACCCAAATAACATATGATTGAATTTGCCGACGACCCCCTTACTTTTGTTGGAACGCCATTGGTTTTACAGTACATTGAGTATTGAATAAGTGCTAGAAAATAGTTTTCAAAGCCTTCTCTCTCAACTACTTTTAACTCTTCTTCCAAGCGGTTTATGTATTCTTGTTTATTATTAACAACCTTTCTTGAGAATAACCCTTCCAGCTCTTTGTACATCAAATCTCGAAGATTAATGTTAGATCCAAGATCAAC
The DNA here is from genome assembly GCF_030248655.1 of Vibrio sp. D431a. NCBI lineage: Bacteria > Pseudomonadati > Pseudomonadota > Gammaproteobacteria > Vibrionales > Vibrionaceae > Vibrio > Vibrio sp. D431a. The sequence continues at coordinate 192,184 of NZ_JAHGAP010000025.1, forward strand.
TACCTCCTCTTCACGTAAGATAGTCTGCAAGTAACCCGACGAGCATTTATCTAGGAATGCTTGTGTACTACTAGTCAGAAATTGATGTGTCAGATTTGTAGGTTGTCTTGATTGACTGAAGTCCATCCACTTTGGTAGTTCTGAAACAGCTCGACCAATCGAAGGCTTTGAAACTGAGTTTAGTGCAAGATAACGACCAACAAGAGCTTGGTGTCCAGCGACTCCATTTTCAAAAGAACTGTAACAGATTGGCAAGCAATGTGTTTTTAATGAATCCTTTTTCCCATTCTCTAACCATCCATTTATCAGGTCATTGTGGGACTTCAATGAAGGGTATTCATTCATGTGTGACTCATTGTATTGGTACACAGAGAAGTGAATATCATTAGTTTGGAATAGCTTTTTTAGATTAACAAAGACATCTTTGTATGTTCCATCATCATTAGGCTCTACTAATGGAGAGTCATGGTCAATTAGGCAAGCAAGATCAACTGTCTTTCCCTTCAGGTCAGATGTCTTCAGGGAACCATTTTGTGAGGCTGTTTCAACAATGGAAGCTAAGTTAGATAACCCAATCTCTGATTTAGCAATCAATGTCAGATGTCTTACCCCAAGATTCGTTTCAAAAGGAACCCTTAATCCTGCAAAGCCCTCAATATTATGCCGCTTACATTCAATTGCAAACTCTGCTAGTCCATTCAAAGAAAGTTTATCTGCAAGAACAGGAACTAAACCCATTTCCTTTGAGTTTTTAATAGCGTCGCTAATTTTTGTCATACCCAAAGAGGTATAGTCTGATTGGATTAAACGGAACATTACTTTTCTTTAAATGTAACAAATATGGGTCAAACAAGCGAAAAAAAAGAGAGCATATTCACTCCCTTTATATACAAAAACTAGCGCTTAAGTTCGTGTCTAGGTTTATGATAAGGCTCAATAATCTCATCAATCAAACCAAACTCTAGAGCTTTTTCAGGACTCATAAAGTTGTCACGATTGGTTGCTCGATAAATCTGTTTAACAGTTTTACCTGTATGCATTGCCATTTCTTCATTCAGCTGTCTTTTTAAACGCTTAATTTCATTAGCGTGAATTTCAATATCCGAAGCCTGACCTCTTGCGCCACCCAGAGGTTGGTGAATCATGATAGTGGCGTTTGGCATTGCCTTTCTTGTTCCTGTACCACCAGACAGCAGAAATGCCCCCATAGAAGCAGCCTGACCAAGACAAATAGTATTTACTTTTGGCTTTATTCTATGAATGGTGTCGTAAATTGCCAAGCCGTGAACAACAGAACCGCCCGGAGAACAAATGTACAAATCGATATCTTTATCAGGGTTTTCTTCTGCAAGACAAAGTAGTTGGGTTACAACTAAGTTAGCCAATTGCTCTGTTACGGCGTCACAGATGTATATAATCCTGCTTTCGTGAAGTTTAGTACCAAGGTCAATGGCACGTTCGCCATTAGGGGTACGCTTGATAACCATTGGAGGTAACATGGCATTTCCTTAAAATTGATATTTGTAGCATTATAACTAAGGAGAGCTTGTTGGTGTTAACTGTTTTGTTTTTAAAAACAAAAAAAGCTGCTTCGAAGGCAGCTTTTTTATAAGTCCACTTTGAATCAGTAACCGCCGTTTGAAAGCATTAATCTTGCGACCTTTTCAGCGTCCTTTCTGTTCTTAGCAATCGTCAAAAAGCCAGACTTATGCGTAAAGTCTAAACTTTTTAAACCCGACATCTCCTGCAACTCAATGCTAGAGAGCCCTCGCCACTCTTTCGGAGCCAAAACCCCTTCTTTTTCTGACGGCAGTGATCTGATAGCCCATGTAATGTTACTAATGTCTCCATCTTTGGTTTTAGGCATGATTACCACTTTTGCATCAGTGTTGTTTGCCAAAGGATTGATCATGTTATGAATTTCTTCGCCTACGACAGCTACAAGGCCATTTTCAATAAATTCAACATCCTTTATTCTTTGTATGTTTAGTTCTGTTTGTTTCGCGTAATAGATAGTATCTTCTAAGTGAATTTCCGCTATTGTCAGAGCTCTATGAAAATCCTCTATGGTATTCTTATTTCTATTTGCAAGCTTAAACATAACTGACTGCGGCCAAGTAGCCACTCTGTTATCATGTTTATCTATCGGAATGATAAGTTTATCTTCGATAATCTTAACTTCTCCGTCACTAAGTTTCTTACTCAAAAAACCTTTCTTTTTAAGGTATGACCACACTAAACCACAGGAGCTAAACGGAATCTCAGTCTTTGACCATTTCTTTGAAAAGGAGGCTTGATGATGATCGAAGTTTCTGCGTCTTTCATTGTAGGAACGACCTACATCTACGACCCAAATGTTTGGATCTTGAACTGCTTCACTTAAAATAGAGTCTTCACGAGTTCTGATAACCTCGACATTTGAGTTATAAAAACGCTTGATTAAAGCGGTAGCAAAGATCTCATCAGCATGAAAGCTACCACTATGCGTTATAATTTTTACTGTCATTTTCTTAATATTTACTAACACCTTAGCAAATGCAATTAATGAAATGAAGTAATCGTGATATTAATGAGAGAGTGAAGGGGAGTCCTTTGGTGCTTGTTCTTTGGAAACTAGCGTCTTAAGTAGATCTCTAACGTCTACAACTTTCTCTTCAGGCACATTAAGCAGGATTAAAGACGTAATTGGATTACCAAAATCATATTGTGATGGGTTCGATAGTGATACATGTACCGATTGACATGCGCCTCCATTAGACACAACCCTATCCTTGATGAAAGCTGCTTTGTCATCATCAATTAAAAAGTCACCGACACCTTTAAGTCTTAAGGTCATGCCTTTCTTTGGGGTGTATAAAAAACCCACAGGGTTGGTCATGGCCGATTTCGTATTTTTTAGTAGTAAACCTCTCACGGAGTTTCTTAGTTTGTTAACAAATTCTGACATTATAATAAGTTCGAACTGTTCTAAAGGAGAACTAGGTGTTTTATATAATTCTCCTTTATTTTGTGGTGTTAGTCCAATATCGCAAAAAATTGCGATCTTGAGCTTTTCTTCGAGAAGTATTTTTTTACAAACTCATTCATCACCAAATCAACTCTACCCTTGTCTAGCTGTTCTGCAAACTCATTAATATCCAAGTAGTGCATTTTTAAATCAGGACTCTTTGAGTCATAGATGTCTGTAAGGAATTTTTGAGAAGAACCTTCACCAGCGACTTGGTCAATCTTATCTATCGTATTCTCCGAAAGTAAGTATATAAATACACCTTTCTGAATTCTGGCGGTTAAGGGGAGGCAGATTCCGGAGCCTAAGTACATATCGGTCGCCGATCGAGAACTGAAAAACAATAATTGCTGAGTCTCGTATTTCTCCCACCCGAAAAATGTTTCATAAACATTTATGTAATCACCCATTTTACATATGATCTTCTCTCCACTCTCAGAGACCCATATTAAAATCATACAACGAATTCTACAGTCTTCGTCGAGCAAGCGATTATCCAACTGAAACATCTTTTCCTGAATGAAACCTTCATTATAGTTTTCTTCGTTAAGATCATCGGATTTTAGCCATGTATTCATCATGGTTCTAAAGCTCACATGGTTGTATTCCGAGTCGCAAAACAAACAGGTAATCTCCCCGTATTTAACGCGCCTTTTTATTTGGGTTACTGACTCTGGCTCTTTTTCAGACATAAAGCCTCTGCTGGCATAAATCTCCATCATAGATTATCAACCCCCATCTCTATTGCTTGATGGGTAAGCGACGCAACTTCACTTTCAAGTGACTCTATTTCTTGACGTAAAGTGCTACTGATAGGGTTAGTTTCAATAGTCTCATTGATAAGGACAACCTTAACTTCGTAATCATGCTTAGCAATCAATCGAGACTTTTCTACCGCGAATTTTCGTTCTACTTCTTGTTGCTGAACTTTGAGGTCAATTGATTGTTGCATCTCAACCTCTACAGTTCTTTCTTCAATGCGCTTTGTATAGAGCCTAATTTCAGCATCTAGCTTCTTCAGCATTAAGTTCACGCCATCTCGAAGATTTTCGTCATCTTTTGGTATTTTAAACTTAATGTAGTGACCCTTTAGCTTCGAAAGATTCTCCATTTCTTTTGTGTACTCATTTATCAACTTATCAGTCGAAGATGAGTTTAACGGGCTATTTCTTACAACAGATGCTAATTCAAGCTCTTTTTCTGCACCGAGCTTTAATAAGCTTTTCTGCAAATCAACATCCAATTGCAGAATCAGGATGTCCGTGTCAGACGGCTCCTCTTCAGGGTAACCATACAATGGCTCTTCCTTAGATTCCTTTTCTGTAACAAGGTTTGTTTCGGTTTGGTAAGTTTGTGGCTGATGGTTGGTCGAACTACAGCCGACTAAAGACCCAAAAATTATCGCTGCAAGAAGAGAACGTGCACATCTCATTTTGTTGAAATCCTGCTATTTGTTATTGTTTCAGTAAAAGTGATTTTATCTCAATTTGTAGCATTATTCATTGGAGCTTCTTTACCAGTCGGCTCCGAATACCGTCAGGAACTTAATAAATACAAGACAGAATACTTGTATAGTGATAACTACGAGCAATGCACGCGTGGCACGCAGACGTATATTTTTGAAGAACCAGTAAAGTGTGTTAGCGCAGATTACATAGCCTTTTTCACTAAGTTGCTTTACGGGGAAGGCGTAAAGGTCAAATCGTACATTGCGGATGGTATGCATCCGGAACAAGAAATTCAAAACGATGATTTTTCCCTAACAACTCTCTCAAATCGAAGAGGAGATGTGTTCTTTATACGGTTAAACATCCCTTTGCATAGTACTAATCTTAAAAAAATGGAGGAGTATTCAATAGCACTGTCAAATGCCTTTGGAGCTCCTGCTCAGTATGATGAGTCGGAGTTACTTAACTACAAATGGATTACAACGGACGGATTTGATGTGAATCTATTTAGTACAGTTGAAGGTTATGCAATAGAGTTTATTGATAGAGAGGGGTATCCTGCACTCAATACATATATCAAAGCTAAGTTAAGTAGCCACTGATACAAAACAGCCACCAGCATCAAATGTTGGTGGCTTTTATCTACTTTAGGGATAGATTAGAAATTGATTGTTTGAGGGGCGAGTTCATATGCAGCACAGTCAACGACCGATATGCTCCTTTTTACTTTTCCAACATCAACCGTTTCAGGTAATGCTGAAGCACCAACATACTTTCCAAATGGCTCTTTTTTAGTATCAACCTTTATGTCTTGCTTAACTTCATAGCAGGTATCTCCCTTTTTCAATATACGAACACCAACCCAATCGCGTTGCGCATCAATTGTGATTGATTTTAGGTAATTAACATCAACACTGTCGTTGTATATTGTTTGTGAAGAAGCGATAGTTTCATCCGAGACTGAATTAGCCCAAGAGAGCGCTAAAGCAACGTTTGGTGTCATTGAGAGGACAGCAAAAGAGGCTAAAAGAGTCTTTACGTATTTGCTCATTTTTAATGTAACTATAAAAGTTCCAGTTCAAAAAGCAAAGATCGCGCTTGCTCCTGATTAAGCCTAACAAGATACGCATTGTATAATTTTTCACACCCAGTCATCTTTCTTCCTAACCATGGCTCCAAGGGTAGGGGTGTATCCTTACTTTTTACTTCTAACTCAGTGATAACAAGTCCCTTCAAATAACCTGCAAAGTAATCAACCTCAAAATCCATATGATTCTTATAAGGAATCACGAATCGAGTCTTAGTAATGCATAGTCTTTTAAACAGCTTAGAGATTACCTTTGACCAAAATTGGAAGAGCGACCATTCGTATTCAGGTCTCGATAAACCACCATCTTTTGAAGCAAACTTTACTGTTAGTAGCGATACAGAGTCAGCACCTAAAACTAGATCCCCTTCTCCTCTAACAGAATCAATTGCCTTTTGTAGATCTACTTTCTCCTTGAGCCTGACACGCACTGTAAGCCACTTAGAGTTTACTATGTAGAACTGCTTGATGAAGTAAGAGTCTGACGCCAGATCTAACGGAACTTCTTCCTTTGTTAGCCATTTGTGTTCAATTTCAATTGCCATAATTATACTTTTACTAATGCACCATGTTTGTCATTGTTGTTAACTCTGAAAAACTTGTGATGCTGGTGGATGTTAATGAATAAGACCAAGGTAATCTTTCTTCAGCACCATGAAGTACGTAAACATCTCTTGCAAGAGTGAGGGCATTATTAGATAGAGCCCCAAGATACCAAGGAAGATAGCCATAGGAAAACCAATGCTGAAAAGGTTCATTGATGGAGCACCCTTAGAGATTACACCAAGAGCAATATTCAGTAAGAGCCCAATCATTAAAAATGGTGCGCCTAACAAAACTGCATAAGTAAACGTCTCTCCAAATGTAAAAGCTATCTCGTACCAAATGGTTGGCTTAATGATAAAATCCGTTAATGGAACAATGTCGAAAGTGGACAACATAATATCCAACAAGATAAAGATTCCACCAGCTTCTACGAAAACAAGAGAGAAAAGAAAGTACATTGATGCTGTTACTGCATCTGAGTTAGTGCCACTGTTAGGGTCAACCATTTGAGAGAAACTCAACTGCATCGCACAAGCTATCATTTTACCTGTAAGTCGAACGACCTCTAACGCTAGGAGAACTGTAGTGCCAACTAATGCACCAACTGCAAGGTTCATCACTCCCCATTTGATATGTTCATCTAGAGAGCTACTTGCAGAGGCCATAGTTTGGAGCGTCTCGTTGAGCGATAAGAGGTAAGCCATAATTAAAGCCATTATTAGAACAGCTTTCTTTGGAACCCTTCTTTCTTTGAAGTATGGGCATACTGCAAAGAACCCGAGCATACGGTAGAAGATGAGGTCAAACGCCGACATATTTGCGGCGTTCAAAAGACCGTAAACTTCGCTCATCATAATCTGCTATACCAGAGTTGGGATTGCTGAATAAAGCTCAATGAGGAAGTCACAGATCTTATTCATCAACACAGACCCGAAAGTCATAATGATAAGAAAAAGAGCTGCGAATTTAGGAACTAAACTAAGGCTTTGTTCGTTAATCTGAGTTGCTGCTTGAAATACTGCAACAGCCAAACCAATGATAATTATCGGTGCCATGAAATAAATAGAAATTTCAGCGAGAAGAGTCATCATCTTCTCAACCGACATGTGAAGAATGTCATGATCCATTGTGTTTACCCCATAAAGAATGATTTTGCCAAGGAGTCGACGGTTAGCATCCATCCATCAACTAAAACAAACAGCATTATCTTGATTGGGATTGCGATAATCATAGGACTCATCATCATAAGACCTAGGCTCATAAGGACAGTCGCAACTAGAAGATCAATTAGTACAAAAGGTAGGTAAATCAAGAACCCTATCTTTAGTGCTGTCTGAATTTCAGAAGTTACAAACGAAACTACAACAACTGTAAATGGGATTTCATCTTTTGTTGTATATTCACGTCCACTCATTTCTAGAAACCTTTCTACATGCTCAGTCTTTGCATGATTCAGCATAAAGGTTCTTAAAGGTACTTGAGCTCGTGATACAGCTTCTTCTAGCTGAATTTCACCTGAAAAGTATGGTTGTGCTGCTTCTTGGTGTATCTTTTCTATCACAGGGGTCATGATGAACATTGATACTACAAGAGCCAAGCTAGCCATCACCTTGTTAGTAGGGACATTTTGAAGACCCATAGCTTGCCTAAGCGTGCTGAGTACAATTGCAATCCTAAGGAAAGGGGTCATAACTATGACCATAGTCGGAAGCATTGCAAGTAATGCCATCAATCCTACAGCGGACATAGATGTCGTGTACGACTGTCCTCCAGACGCGTTATCAACAGATGTTAGCAATTCAACACCTTGTGAAAATACGGGGCTAGAGAACAGAGATAGAAAGGAAAGCCCTATTGCTTTTTTCAAACCTTACACCTAAAAAATAAGAATGAACTTTAGCAATAGTACCACAATTTGATGAGTTGTGAGTTAGTGTCGCCTATGCCTCTTCAACTTGGCGTTTTATCGAATCTAGAATTTGAAGCTCAGACTCTTGGATGATCGATAAATCAGAACCACGTGATACAACTCTAATATCTCCCTTGCTAAGTGAACTTATCGCCTTGAAATCAACACCTTGATATTTCTCAGAGCACGAAGAGGCTACTACTTCAAAATCTTCTGCCGACAGTTGAATCTCAACTTTCGTATCTCCCATGCCAATCATGGAAAGAGTTTTACTTATGTGTAGATCTAGCACTTCAGTAGCAAGTTGATCATACAATCCATCTAATAGAGCATTTGCAGCGTTCTTCAAAAAGGCGCTCGCCATTAATTCAAATTCTGAATCAAGATCTAACTTTTGAACAATGAGGTTGCCCTCAAGGCTCTTAATCAATGAATTGAGGTTTTCTTTTTCAATCACAAGTTGCTCTCGCTCCTTGTTATTACCCTCCATAAGCCCCTGAAGATAGGCTTCGTTTTTTGCTGACTCAAGATCATCTTCAGTATACAAGCCTGCTGATATACCAAGAGCTCGCATCTCCATTTCAGAGCTAGATTCATACTCAGTAGTATCCGAGTCGTTTTCAACTTTATTGATAATTTGTTCAAATACATCATCAGCAGATGGTTTGCATTTTTCAGGATTTCCCTGACCCAAGCCGAACTGCTCCAAAGAAAAGCCTGCGATGTTTAATGAGGTCTCCTCTTGAGATGTTGCTGACGAATTATTAATTTTTTTGGTAGCACTAAGGCTTGAGACTTCCGTCTCTTTACGCCACTGGATAGGGCGTGGATTTGTTTCGCACATTTTCTAAATCGTATCCTGAGAAAAATAACTCAAAACTGTTTAGATGAAGAATACAAAATAATGAGCGCATTCGACAGCATCAATTTTATGAACGCGGCACTTCAAGTAAGGGAAGCGCAACTGGCTACAACAGCTGGTAACTTAGCAAACCAAGATACGCCAAATTTTAAAGCAAAAGGCATTGATTTCCAAAATGCCCTTTCAAAGAAATTAGACACTAAAACTGTCGGCTTGATAACTACCGACCCTAGGCACATCCAAGCATCGAGTGTGAACAACGGTATTCAAACACAATTCGTAAACTCTGGAACAATTAGAGCAGATGGTAACACCGTCAATAGCGACCTAGAAAAATTAAAGTTTGCAGAATACGAAGTGCAATACGAAACAGCTCTTACGTTCTCACAGAAGAAAGTAGACAGCTTAAAACGAATGCTGAAGGAGAATAAATAATGTCATTAATTGACTCTATGAACGCTACTGGTATCGCGATGATGGCTCAAGGTCAACGCCTTAACGCAATCAGTTCGAACATTGCAAACTTAGACACAGTTGCAAGCACTCCAGAAGATGCTTTTAAAGCAAAGCTAGTTAAATTTGAAAGCGTAAATATTGGTGGAAGCCAAGGTGTTGTCGTCACAAACATTGTTGAGAGCAAAGCTGCCGCACAACCAATTTTTGCACCAAACAATCCTTATGCCGATGAAAATGGCTACCTATACGGAAGTAACGTAAATCGAGAAGAACAAGTAGCAGATATGATCTCAGCAGAGAAGTCTTATCAGCTGAATGCCCAAATGACATCAAGCTTGAAGTCTTTGGCTCTAAAAACAATTCAAACTATCAGTAAGTAAGAATGAATATGAACGTCGAAAAGACAACACAGAGTGCACCTGCACCAACGGCTACAGCCCAGAACAGTAGTTCGGGTGGAAGCACTGGAAACGGCAATGGTAACGGGGCTTCCACAAGCGAATTAGGCGACCGCTTTATGACGCTTCTGACAGCCCAGCTAACCAACCAAGATCCAACTGAACCTATGGATTCTAGTGAGTTAACAGCTCAAATGGCGCAACTAGCCCAACTTGAACAGGCTGAAAAAACCAATTCTCAATTAGCCAATCTTGGTTCTATTGTTGCGAATGTTGGCAATATAACTTCAATGGGAATAGTTGGTTCTGATGCGCGTATTGCAGTTGATAAGTTCGATTGGAATGCGGCACAAGGTTCTGAGATCAACGGCACAATCATGACCGACGAACAGAACCTTGACCGCGATTACCAAGTGGTAGTCAAAGATGAAGACGGCAACAAAATCAAAACGATTGACGCTAAATTAGAAAATGGAAAGCTAATTTACGGATGGGACGGTACTGATGAAAACGGTAACAAAGTTGATTCAGGCGAGTATCAATTCGAAGTTGGCTACACAAACGAAGATGGTGCGTACGTCAAAGATGATGAAGCTGTTGCTACTGTCGCGAGCAAGATTTCATCCATGCAGTTTTGGCCTATCTCTGAAACTGGTTTGAGCAATGGAATGAGTGTCAAAGATGCCATGATTCTGGAAATCATGGATTCTGGCAGCAACTCTAGTTCAGACACAGTAAAGCCAGAAACCTTGCCAGCTGAATAGTCTGTTTTTAAAAACAGATAACAAAAACTAATATCTTAATAATAAACAAAGAGTACATAGAACATGGATTACACAAAAATTGCACTAAGTGGCATTAATGGTGCCAACCGCGCTATCGGCAATACTTCAAACAACATCGCCAACTCCGAAACTATTGGTTTTAAGCAGACATCAATGCAATTCAGCCAAATGGTTGTTAAAAATGGCGCAAATGGGACAGGCGTTGGCGTTGGTAGTGGCGCAGTAAGCACTAACCACAATGGTGGTAGCATGGTTCCTACAGGTAACGCATTGCATCAAGCTATTTCTGGTGAAGGTTACTTTGTTGTCGAAAATGAAAACGGTGAACAAAGTCTTACCCGTAATGGCGCATTTGAATTTGATAAAGATGGCTACCTTGTTGATGGTTACGGTAACCATGTACAAGGCTTTGGTAGCGGTAGTACAGCACTTCAAGATATCAAGATTGATGAAACTTCATTGCCACCTGTTATCACCGATAGCGGTTCACTAGAAATTAACTTTGGCAATGACATGACTGACCCTACTGACGAGATCGTTACATCCGTTAAGGTCTTCGATTCTCTAGGTGATTCACAAAACCTTAATATCAAGTTCAAAAACTATTCTATTGACCCAGTAACTAGCGAAGCAACGTGGGAAATAGAAGCGTCAGTTGATGGAAAAGCAGTAGCTCTAACGCCAAACACAGTGCACTTCAATGACAAAGGCGAGCTCATCAAAGGAAAAGGTGCTATTGATGGTGATGGTAAGTTCGAATTAAACCTTGGGACTTTGACTCCGGCACTTCCGGGGGTAGGCAAGGTTGAAATGGACATTAGTAAATCTACTGGATACGCAGGAAATACAACCATCAAATCACAGAACAGCAATGGTCGTACATATGCAGAGTACGATGGCTACCAAGTAGAAGCAGATGGCTCTATCGTTTTCTCATACGCTGGTGGGGAAACAAAGGAAGTTGCAACTATTGCAATGGCTAACGTTAAAAACCCTGACGGATTAGTTATGGGTAACAACGGCTACTACTCAGTAGGTATCGCGGCAGGTGATGTTTTCTATGGTAAGTCTGGAGATACAGGCTTCGGGAATATGTATTCTGGTTACCTTGAAGGTTCTAATGTAGATATGACAGCTGAACTAGTGAACCTAATCAGTCTACAAAAGATGTTCCAAAGTAACTCTAAGGTTCTTGGAGTTGCGAAAGAGACTAACAACGCCCTAATGCAGGCTGTGTAAAAATAAAAGGAACCGAATAAGATGAACTCTTCACTCTACACGGTAATGTCGGCTGCTAAGCAGTTTGATCAAATGCAAGCTGTTGCGTCTAACAACATTGCAAACGCAAATACTTCAAACTTTAAAGCAGATCAGGTCTCATTCAAAACTCTTTACCTGAATGGTGGAGAGCAGGCAGGGATGAACGCCTATACCGAGTTGAGTAACGTTGGTATCGATATGCGAACAGGAAATATCGAACACACTAATCGCAGTAACGACATATTGGCGGGTGAAGGGTTGTTTTTTGCTCTTAAAAACGTTGATGGTGACAACGTCATCTCTCGTTCGGTTACAATAAACAAAAATAATGCAGGAATGTTAATTGATGCTTTAGGCAGAAACATACAAGGCATTACCGGAGAAAACATTAATGTAGGCTCATCCCCATTCTGGGTCGATTCTGATGGCTCTGTTAGAGGTGGCTCAACAGGAAAGGAACTATTGGGTCAACTAAAGATGTTTTCGGTCGCAAACGATGGTGCAACTAAAAACGCAAATGGCGAACTTGTACTTTCTGGCGATGAAGTCCCACAACCTACAAAAACCCCGTCTGTATTGGTTGGGTATGTAGAGAGCAGCAATGTGGATTCAATATCGGAAATGACGAAGTTAATGTCAGCACAACGCAATTACGAGATATCTGCAAAAATGATGAAGACGGTCTCTTCGCTAGAGTCATCATCAAATCAACTAATAGGAGGTCGTTAATAAAGTATGAACGCTACATTATACGCAGCAAAAACTGGCCTATCGGCTCAGGACTTAAAGCTAACTTACATTGCAAACAATATTGCCAATGCAGAGTCTACAGCTTACAAAGCCCAACGACCTGAATTCGCAGCTCTAATGAGCAAAAAAGTCCGCGAACCTTCTGCTACAGAAGGAGCCGCAGCTGGTGGCCTACAAATTGGATCAGGTGTTCAAGCTGTTGGTACTGTGACCGATTTCAGTCAAGGCATTGTTCAAGAAACAAAGCGTAAATATGACCTAATGATTCAAGGTGATGGGTTCTTCAAAGTAATCAAAGAAGACGGAAGTGAACTGTACACCCGCAATGGCGCATTCATGGTCAATGAAGATGGCGACCTTGCGACTCACGACAATTACTTATTAGAACCGTCGATAAACATCCCCGATAACGCAACAAGCGTAGAGATTGATCGTAAAGGAAAGGTTCTAGTTCGTTACAGTGATAACCCCGAAGGGGAGGAACTTGGAGAGATCGAATTGTACAAGTTCATTAACCCCAATGGACTTTTACAGCTAGATGGTGGCATGTACGCTGCGACCGAAAGTTCAGGTGATGAAATTGCTGGTATCGGCGATGAAGATGGGTTTGGTTACCTGATGCAAGGTTATCTAGAAGGTTCTAATGTGAATACCATCAATGAGATGGTTGCAATGATCACAGCACAGAGAGCTTATGATAGCTCCTCTAAAGCTCTACAAGCAGCCAATCAGACTCAGCAACAACTTACACAGGTTATCTAATGAAATACGCCCCTAAGCTATTAGGGGTGGCTTTGCTAGCCGCCCTAACTGGATGCTCATCGACGCCAGAAGTCCCAACAGAAAAAGAAGACCTTAAACCATTTGAAGTTGGTGAAATTGAATACAACAGCACCTCACCAGTAAATGGAAGTATCTTCGGCACTGGTCAACAAAACATGCTCATCGGTGTAGGGCATAGATACCAAATTGGAGATCTTGTGATTGTGAATATGGAGGAGGCGATCGACGCTAAAGACTCCATTAACACAAAAACGAAATCTAAAACCCAGAACAAAGCTGGTGCAAACGCAGGGATATCACTATTCGGTGAGCCCAAAATGGATGGTTCAATAAACTACACATCTGACAAGAAAGCCGATGGGTCAGGCAGCACAGCTCAAAGTCATAGTCTATCAGGAAGCATTGCTTGTACTGTAACCAAGGTTTACCCAAATGGAGTCCTTGAGATTAAAGGCACTAAGCAACTAACCCTTGAAAAGGGAACAGAGACGATTGCATTGGTCGGACATATCAAGGAACAAGATATTTCAACAACAAACAACACAATCAACTCATCTCGCATTGCAAACGCAAGGATCTATTACCGTGGTGATGGCTACATCTACGATAAAGCTACGGAAGGTTGGTTTAGTAATTTTGTAACAGGTAAATATTGGCCGTTCTAAGATGAAAATGAAAGTTTTTAAAAACATCAAAAGTGTAGTCCTACTGGTAGCGCTACTTGGATCTACTGCTGCTCACGCAGAACGAGTAGGTGATATGACAAGCATTGCTGGGGCGAGAGATAACCAACTTCAAGGTGTTGGCTTAGTGGTGGGTCTTCCAAACACGGGGGACAGAACCAAATTTACTGCTGAGAACGCAACCACATTGATTCAAAAATACGGAATTAAGGTTCCTAATGATGTCTCATTACGGTCACGAAATGTTGCATTCGTTATGGTTAATGCCACATTGCCACCGTTTGCAAAAAATGGACAAAGGATTGATGTGACCGTTTCTTCAATGGGAGACGCGAAGAGCTTACGTGGTGGAACATTGGTTACATCTTCACTACTTGGCCTAAATGGCAAAACCTATGCTATTACTCAAGGACAAGTATTAGTAGATGGATTTTCAGCCACTGGTCTGGACGGTTCGACACTTGATGTGAACCCATCAGCTGTTGGGCGTATTCCTGAGGGGGCTACTGTTGAGGTTGAACTAGACAACTCATCAATCTTTAACGGTGACCATGTAACACTTAACCTAAATCGTTCGGATTTTGCCGCAGTTAATGCAATTGAAAAGGCGATAAATGAACAATTTGGTAAAGGAACAGCAAAAGCATTTGATGCTGGTTCACTCAAGGTTTTAGCGCCACGCGACCAAAGTTCTCGCATTGAATTTATCACATTGATTCAAAATGTGGACTTCCAAATGCCAGAGCCAGAAGCGAATGTGACTATCAACTCAAGAAGTCAAACTGTGACCTTTACCCAAAATGTAAAATTAAGTCCGATTGCGATTTCTTTAGGCAATATTGTTGTCAACATTAGCGAAAGCCAAGATGTATCGCAGCCTGCGCCTTTGGGTGGAGAAACTGTTGTTGTTCAGAACAGTCAAATTAAAATCGAAAATATGCAGACAAAACTTGCAGTTATCGAACGTAGCGGAACCCTACAAGATCTTGTTACTGCACTTAACGCTGTTGGGGCATCAAACAAAGATATTGCTTCAGTTATTCAACAACTGAAACAAGCAGGGGCGTTGAAAGCCAAGGTCTTTGTGCTGTGATTGAAAACACCACATGCATAGATCACAATGTTTATTGTGGTATTAAGAGTCAGGAAATCAAAACTGACGCTAGAAAAGCTGCTGAGAATTTCTCAGCACTTTTCGTGCAAAAGATGCTTGAACAAAATGGTGTAGATAAAACGAGTCAAAGTTTTATTCAAGACCACACTGACAATATTACTAACCGTATTTTGGCAGAAAAGATGGTTTCTTCGCACAACAACAATATTGTAACCTCAATAGAAAAGGAAATACTGAAGAGATATGAGTGACTTTATATTTACAGTCAAAACAAACCTAAGAGAGACTATTGACCATCTTAGGTATGTAATTAAAAAGACCGAAGAAACTCACGCTGCCGTAATTCAATTTGATCTAGCAAATCAGATTGCCAGAAGTGAAGAGTTGGCTCATATGTCGCACCTTCTTAAGCAGGCAGTCGATAAGCATGTTTCTTTTTTCTGTACTCGTTACGAAAAACACGACAAAGCCACGATTGAACAATGCCTAGCAGAGCACCATGATGACAGGGAGTTGCACGGACTTGTATCAACCTTCCGCGCTTTAAATAGTGACTTTGAGGTAAAACTTGAACGACTTATTGCCAACAACACAGCAGCAAAAGAGCATGTTGACAGCGCCATGGAAGGTTTTGGTGTTGAGAAACAAGACCCAAATAAAAATAAGCGTAAAAACACTTTCTACGGAAGGTAATAATTATAATTAATGCCTATGAACCCATATCAGCGTAATAATACGTGTGATATTGAAAGAAATTTTAGTGAACACAAGAAATATGCAACCGACATCCTAAATGGAGTAATTAGGACGCATGGGTTTCAAGTAGATTTTCACGAAAAAGAAGACCTAATTCAAATTGGACTTATGCATCTACTAGAATGCTACAAGCAATTTGATGAGTCACAAGGAGTGACATTTAAATCATATTCATACAAGCGAATCGCTGGTGGATATATTGATTGGTTTAGGAAGAATTCAAGTATCCCACGTAGACAACAAAAACTTTTTGCAGAATATCGCGAACTACAGGCAAAGTTTTCAAGTGAAAATAAAGAATTATCTTTACAAGAAGCATCCGAAATACTGGGTGTGGACACTGAGAAACTGTCTGCATACCTATTGAGATGGGAGTCTCGAAATGCTGTATCGATAGATGATGAGTCTTCTACAATAACTATCGGTAATCGCTTTACGGATGATCCCGCTGAAATTACAATGGAGGACGATAAAACTGAGGCTGTTAAAGCTGCGATCATGGAACTTAGCGAAAGAGAGCAAATTATTTTGGATTTGTACTTCAATCAAGAACTAAGTTTGAAGTCTATCGGTGATAAATTAGATCTTAGTGAAGGACGAGTTTCTCAGTTGAAAAATCAATTAGTACAAAAGATACGTAACAAAGTTGCGTGTATGGGAGCCGGAAGTTGAAACAACGTATCGATAGCTTACTAGCTAACTGGAGCGAATTTAGCTTAAATAAGAAATTCGCCGTTGCGTTAGCTACAGGGGTGATAGGTGTTGGTGCAACTGCATTAACTGTCAGCCTAACTAGTCCAGACTACACCATCTACATGTCGAACATTGACAACCGCGACATACAAGAAGTTGTAGCAACATTAGACGCAAACAAAATTAACTACAAGATTGGAAGAAACAACACTCTTCTAGTCGACTCCGCGCAACATGATGTAACAAGAGCGGCTTTAGCGCGTGATGGCCTTCCTAGCAAGGGGCATGACGGCTACGCTCTTTTATCTACAGCTACAAACGTCTACACGTCTCAGGTAAAAGAAAACCTCTTCAAGAATCAGATTCTTGAGGAAGAGATGTCGAAACTTATCAATACAATTGATGGGGTTGAATCTAGTAAGATAAAACTTGCTCTTTCTAAGGAGTCTCAGTTTTTAAGAGATACTGATCCTGCGAGTGCAAGTGTGGTACTAACACTAAAGAGAGGCGCTGCGCTATCTAAAGGTCAAATTCACGGGATTATTAATATTGTATCTTCTGGTATCCCTAATTTACCTCCTGAAAATGTCACAATTCTTGACCAAACTGGACGTTTGCTATCTCAAATAGGCGAAGACTATTTCGGAGGAAATCATTTAGACTACCGCCAGTCATACGAGCGCGAACTTAGAAGCAAAATAACAGAAATTGTTGCTCCTATTGTTGGACTTGATTCTTTTCGTGTAAACGTATCAACATCGTTTAATTTTGATCGTGTAGAAAATACAACTGAGACGCCAGTTGATTCAACTGTGATTATCAGTCAACAGAAAGAGACAACCTACGACCAAACTTTAAGTGGAGGAGCGGGTGTACCCGGCGCTCTTTCTAACCAACCCCCTGAACATGCAAAATTCTCGGATAAGCCTGTATCAGCGAACACAGGCTCTGACGAAAACGCAATTGGTCACCAGAAAACCGTAACGAACTATTCAACTGGGCGTTCAATTACCCATACTAAGAATGCATCAGGTAAACTTGAAACGACTTCAGTAGCGATTGTCTTTGATCAGACTGATAAGACTCCTGAGGAAGTAGCGTCAATTTCTCAAAGTATTCAAACCTTAGTATCAGCCTCTCTGACGTTTGTTGAAGGTCGCGATAAGATAACTGTACAAGCAATGAACTTCTACAAAGCTCCAGAAGTTGTGGAGCCAGAACCAGAGTTTTGGGAACATCCGTTATTCAAGCAAGGTATGACAGGTGCGAAATACTTACTGTTTGCCCTTGTACTATTCTTGGCTTGGCGATCGCTTCTAAACCGCATCGCTCCCGTATCTAAGAAGTCAGATGAACTTGAGGAAATTACACCTCCTTCATTTACAGTTACAGCTGAATCTCTTGAAAACAATGATTTGTTCGATTTCCCAAGTGAAGATGAAAGCAACAGAATAGATGAAGACTACAGCACGCAAATGAACAAAGCGTACAAGCTTGTAGATACTGATCCTAACCTTACTCTTGAAGTTATCAAAGGCATGGTTGCTGGACGTGAATATTTACGTACCCACGCCCAAGATGAAGACGAAGAAGAAGATGTTCAAAACGTTAGTGACGAAGATGCCGTGGCAGCAATGATGGCAGAGGCTGGAATTACTCTAGATGAAGATGATGGTGATAAGAAATGAGTAAGATTAACCCCGAAGGCGTCAGAAAAGTAGCGATGCTTGTAAAGATGTTAACACCTCAAATGATGACACCTATCACTAAGCACTTGCCACGTGAAGTAATTGAAGCAATCGACAAGATCGTCGAAGAAGACAAGACTGTTATTAAAACAGAAGGGCTTGAAGTACTTAGGGAGTTCAATGCAATTGGTTCGCTAATTGTAGCCCCTGCACATGAAATGACTCTTCTTGATGAATATGATGAAGCTAAGATGGCGGAGTCACCAAATGCAATCAATAAGAAAGTCCATGTTGGGTTCTACAAGTTGGCTGAACAAAAACCGGATGTTATTTACAGAATCATCAAAGATGAACAGCCAATTTCTCAGGTGGTTGTCTTGAGGCAGTTACCACAGAAAGTCTCTCAAGATGTGTTCACTAACATGTCAACAGATGAACAAGTTGCAATCACGCTAGCTGGTAAAACATCTGGGGACATCAGTGAAGAAATCCTTGAGTCAATCAGCCGTACATTTGAAGCTAAAATCGAGGAAATGCTTTCTGAGAAGAAAACAAACTTCGACATCATCCTTAATCTTGCTTCAACTCTGGACGACATCGGTCTTGAAACTCTTCTTGCAAAATTGCCAGATGATCTTGCGGAAGAAATTAGATCAGCAACGCTTACATTCAAGGATATTCTGGCTCAAACAGACTCTGTACTTCAGCAAGTATTCGGAAACTTTGGTGGTGCTGTTATTGCCGCCGCCATCGTACCTTTCGACGAAGAGTTACGAGAAAGAGTTTTTGCTAACGTAACCGACTCAAAGCGTGAAAACATCGAGTACAGCCTTGGTGAAATTGACCCTAGTAAGAAGAAGCAGATTAATGATGCTCAGAGAGAAATCGTTCTCGAAGCAAAAGCTCTTCAACAAAAAGGGACGATCGAAATCGTTAAATAGGAATCCCTATGAAAAAACTGCTCCTTAGCCTAAAGGCTTTGACAGTAACTACAGGATTTCTTTTATCAACAGGGTGCCTTGCGCACCCTGTTCTCGATGCAGAGATTGAAATCCAAGAAAATCTCAAAGACCTAAACCCCAACGTAGAAATTCATCATTCACAGACTTTTATTGAGTATGCAAAGAAATGTAATGGAAGAAACTATTCACTAGAAGTTAAGCCTTTTCGTTACAGACTCAATAAGTACAGAATTAACATTCAATGCCAAGGTCTAGACCGACATTCTTCTGTGACAGAAGTAAGTGGGTCGATCAAAACTTTCGTCTCTAAAGTAGAAATCGAAAGAAAGACACCTATACACCGTGATCTTGTTTCTAAAAAATCAACAAATCTATCATCTATACGTGGTATTATTGCTAAAGATGTTCCAGATTTGTACTACAGCGCCAAAGGAAACATTAAAGCTAACTCTGTTATTTATCAAAAGAATTTAGTAGTCCGACCAATGATAAGTAGAGGTGACGCTGTAACTATGGTTGCGTCAGTTAATGGCATAACACTAAAAGCAAAAGGCATTGCTTTAGAAGATGGAATGTTTAATCAAAGAATTGAGGTGGAAAACAAAACCTCAAAAAAAACGTTAATGGCAATAGTTATTAACAACAAAACTGTAAGAGTAAAATAAATGAACAGCTTTCTGGATAGGGCAAAGAATAGTGCCGCTGCCCCTATATTCCTGTTAGTAGTTATAGCAATGTTCGTGATTCCTTTACCTCCACTTGTATTGGACACACTTTTCATCGTGAACATTGTTATAGCAGTAACAATACTGATGACATGTATTAATGCAAAGAAGCCATTAGACTTCTCTGTGTTCCCTACAGTGTTGTTGTTAGCAACAATCCTTCGATTAAGCCTCAACGTTGCCTCTACACGTGTAATCCTGATGCATGGTGCCGAAGGAAGCGGCGGTGCAGGTCAAGTTATTGAAGCCTTTGGTGAGTTTGTTATCGGCGGTAACTTTGTTGTAGGTATTGTGGTTTTCACAATCATTACAATAATCAACTTTATCGTTATTACAAAAGGTGCAGAGCGTATATCAGAGGTCGGAGCAAGATTCTCTCTTGATTCAATGCCCGGAAAACAAATGGCAGTCGATGCCGATCTGGGTAGTGGAACAATCTCACACGAAGAGGCTGCTGAGCGACGTAGAGATATAGGTCTCGAATCACAGTTTTACGGTAACCTTGATGGTACTTCAAAAGCAGTAAAGGGTGATGCAATCGCAGGCATCTTAATTCTGCTTGTAAACATCATTGGTGGTCTGATTGTCGGTATGTCAGACCATGAAATGAGCTTTCCTGAAGCACTTTCAGCATTCACAATCATGTCAATTGGTGATGGCCTCGTAGCTATCATCCCATCGATCATCATGGCGCTAGCTACAGCGATTATTGTTTCGCGTGTAAACGGCGAAGTAGAACTATCTGACATGATCGGTAGCCAAGTGTGTACGAATCCAATTGTGCCAGCGTTTGCTGGGGCGATTGTTGTTGCTATGGCTCTAATCCCTGCAATGCCTACCGTACTGCTTCTAGCTATCGCTGGGGCTTTATTCTTCTTCTCTTACACTCTATACAAGAAAGAGGGGGTTCGAGCGGCAGAAGAAGCAAAGGCAGCTGAGGAAATCGAAAAAGGAAATACTCCTGAGAAAGAAGAAGACACCTCAGAAGTAAACATCAAAGATATTTCTGAACGTGAGATAGTCAGAATTGAAATTGGTTGTTCTCTAGCTGAGCTAGCTAAATCTGAGACTAGCCCATTAACAACTGCCATCAAGGGACTTAGAAAGCAAATCTCGAAAGAATTCGGAATTCTTGTTAAAGGTTTTCTAATTACCGACTCCATTGACCTTGAACCAAACGAGTACAGGATTGTCGTTGAGGGACTAGAGAGAGGTAGAGCAGTTGTATTCTCACAGCTCCTTATGGCATTAGACCACAGCAATGAAAAAGAACGTCTTAAGCCACTTCCTCGCGGTTCATTCGCAATTGAACCTGTTTATGGCTATGGTGGCTATTGGATCATGAATGATGATCGTACTATGGCTGAAGAGCAAGGGTACACAATCATTGAGCCGTCAGTGATGATCACGGCGCATATTCAAGAGGTAATCCTAAAGAATCTTCACCTGATGATTGATATTGACGATCTCCAAACCATCGTTGATAAGGTAGCCGTATTTAAACCTAAACTAGTTGAGGTTGCTGTTCCTGACAGCATGAGACTGACTCAATTACTGAACATCACTAAAGGGCTTCTTCAAGAAAGAATCTCAATCTCTCAAATATCAGTAATCATGGAAACTATGAATGAGCTAGCAGGCGTGGCAATTCCATTTCCTGTTTTGCTTAAACATGTCCGTAACAGACTAGCTCCATGGATACTCTCTGGAATTCAAGGTCTAAAACCATCTGAACCAGTTAAAGTAATAATCTTCTCTGATGGACTTAACGAACTCCTAAGGGCTGGGTTACAAGAAGATGGAACAATTCTTCTTAATCAGAACACCTTACGTGACATAACTGAGAGACTTAGAAACGCAGAAAAACAACTAAACGACTTCAGTTATCCAGCAATTCTTTTGACCGATGACAACCTTCGTCGTGGTGTGTATGACCTATTTGGTACTCAAATTCCACGATTACACATCCTAGACTCGGATGGCATCACAAAAGATTGTAATGTTGAACTAGGGTTAACAATCGGAGATTAATAATGGGAATATTCAAAGAAATATCCAAAGATGAATTCTTTTTGAAAAAGAACTCATCACAATTTCAATCTCTGTCCAACACAATCGCTGCTCGTGTAGGTGGCGTTTTACGTGACATCATCGATCACAATGTGACAGAGAGCAATGAACAAAGCATAAACAAGATAGGCACAAACACATATCTAAATGAGTTTAGTGACAAGTACAACTATAAACTTGGAATCTTAATTGGCGAGGCCGATTTCATAACGGTCGCATTCGATAACGCTTTTTTAAAAACGTGCTCGTATTTCTGGGTCGGTGGAACTGGTAAGTCCGAACATGAAAACAAAGTTGGCAAGCTAACCTTAATAGAAGAGACGTTCCTCGATCAGTTCTATGCAAAAATCAAAAGCAAGGTTGATGAGACTTTGCAAGAGTTCGGGTTAACGCAGGCAAGTGTAAACTTCATAGTCGATAAGGCTATCGCTTTAAAGAAAGACTCTGAAATACTGCTTAATCACATCAGTTACAACATAGACCGTGATCAAGCGAGAATGGTTTTGATGGGTACAACCAACGTTATTGCGAACATGCAGAATAACTTGGTTCAACAATCAGCAGAAGAGCTCACTTCATTTGTAAGAAACGAGATAAAGCACGATGTCATCGTTGAAATGTGTGAACTTGAAATACCTGCCAACACATTCTTAAACATGAAGGCGGGTGACCGTTTTAAGATAGACTACAAAGGATCTGCGAAACTACGTATTAGTGAGCAGGAAAACCATTTCTGCGAAGGCTCTATCTTACAAGGCGAAGGCAATACTAAACTAATAAAAATTGGAGAGTAAAAATGGAACAAGACGATATCCTCAAAGAACTTGGGATGACTGAAGCAGACTTGCAAATGACTGAACAGTCAGAGCCAGCAGCAGATGTCATTAACTTTGATGAACTTGCGATGGGTGCAAGCTCAAGTTCGGTATCTGACAACAAAAATGCGATTTCAGAAACTGTTCATGTTGAACAACTAAAAGAAGTAAAAGTTCCTGTAACTGTGGAACTAGGGCGCATTAAAAAATCTCTAGCAGAACTAGAGCAAATGACAAAAGGTAGCATTATCCCTCTAGGCACAAAGGTCGACGACCCTATAACAATTTCGTGCCAAGGCAAACCTTTTGCAGAAGCCGAAGTTGTTGACATGGAAGGCGAGCTTCAACTTGTTGTAACGCGAGTACTTTCTCAGGGTTAAAAATGATTAATTCTGTAAACAACAACCAAGCTGCAATGCTTCAATCCATGGAAAGGATGAAGATGCAAGCAGCAAACCAGAAGAAGCCTGAAGCCCCTACATTTGAAAGTTCGATGGTTAACGCTATTCGTAAATCAAATGAATTACAGGTGACTTCTTCTTCGCTAACTGAAAGGTACGTTGCTGGCGACCCTAATGTCACAATGGCACAAGTTGTTGCAGCCAGCCAACAATCTGGTATCGCTCTTGAAATGACCAACCAGATTAAAAACAAGATGATCTCTAGCTATAACGAGATTTTAAATATAACATTCTAAAAAATAAAGCAAATGCAACTACTACTAGGATTACTGTTCACCATAGTCAGTTTCTTATCTGGCTTCCTTCTAGCTGGTGGTGCGGCTGGTTCTCTTTGGCAACCATTTGAATTACTAATGCTGGGTGGCGCGGGACTTAGTTTCTTCGTAGCTGGCAACTCAATGGGAACCATTAAGAAAGTTGGAACATACTTCAAGTATGTTTTTAAGTCGCCATACAACGAGCAAAAATTCTCTGCTGTTATCAGCGTGATGTTTTTATTAGCCAAGTCTTATAACAACAACTCGCTAGAAGCAACTGAACACGTTGAGAAGCCGGATGCGAGTAACATCTTTCAAAAGTACCCAGAGGTTTTGGAAGATGATTCTTTAAGAAACTTTATCTGCGATAACTTCTTGTTATTCTCAGACAATCAGCGAGATCTAACTCCTTTCTCTTTTGAGGAATACTTAGAGAATGAGATCGAAAAGTACGGTCAAGAAGCACAAACTCCGTACAAAGCGATGTCTGCAATGGTTGAGACGTACCCTGCATTGGGTATTTGTGCTGCTGTGCTCGGTATTATACTAAGCATGGGGTATCTTGATGCTGACGCTATGGAGTTGGGACATCACATTGGTGCCGCTCTTTTCGGTACTTTCTTTGGGATCTTCTTAGCTTACGGCGTGTTTAAGCCTATATCTCTGAAATTTGCAAAAATTGTTGAAGAGTCTGTTCTTGTAATGACTCTTCCTAAAACTTTTTTGGTTTCTCTAATGAAAGGTTACGAGCCACTTCTGGCGGCGGCGATTGCAAACAAGAACGTCCCACCTAGGTACAGAATTCCTGACCACTCTTTGAAGAAAAATCTAATGTCTGAAAAAGTGTAGGATGTCCAGCAATGAGCTAATCGTAAAGAAAGTTAAAAAGTACGCCGATGACGGTGACGCAGGAGCAGCTTCAGCATGGAAGATTGCTCTTGCGGACTTTATGTGTGCTTTAATGATAGTTTTCTTCGCTCTATGGGCAGTTGGTAACCAACCCGAAGAGAATCGACAAGTAATCGCAGATTATTTTCGAGGAAATGAAATTTCTCCAGACAGCAGCTTGCTATTACTAGAAGCCACTTATGAAGAAGTTAAAGAAATATTAGAAGAACAGGGCGTCGTAGTATCGTTCGACAAGAATAATCGTAGCATTACCCTAAAGTTTGATTCAGAGATGCTTTTCCAATCAGGCTCTGCCGATTTAAAACCAGAGGCTGAAGAAACCATTGAAAGATTTATGGGAGTAGTCCAAGGAACAAGGTTCTATTGGCATGTTTACGGATACACTGATGACATTCCTGTACGTTCAAGCTCTAAGAAGTTTAAGAACAACTTAGATCTATCTCTTAAACGAGCAGCATCTGCCGCTTACGTCATTATGGATAACGGTGTTAAAAGTAGCCACATTACCATTCATGGTGAAGGTATTCTCAACCCGCTAAATGACAACAGTTCAGCTGAAAATAGACAAAATAACAGACGAGTTGAAATCTACATGACAGAGACATCCATACCAAGCAAGGTATACAACAGCCATGCTACGTACACCAAGTATGAAGAAGGTGAAGCCGAAAAACTGGTAGATGAGATTAAGTCAAATAGTGAAGCCAACTCAATGAGTTAGTCAATTTAAAGGCAATAAAAAAAACCGGAAAATCCGGTTTTTTTTATTAGTTAGAATAGGGCTGCGATGCGTTGTGCAAGAAGGTCAACGTCGACTTCGTAAGTACCATTTTCTAGTTGTTCATCAATAAGACTTTCATCTTTTGACGCTAAAAGTGAATGGTTTGGCTTTTGTCGACCAAGAGCATTTTTAGTGTATTGCTCCACACCGTCTTCTCGAAGATCTACGACGTCTCTTCTAGAAGAACTAGCCTTCGCATAACCTCGGTCACCATTTGATTTAGTCACCTCTGTCATCTCGGCTTTCTTGACACTACTCACTCCGCCGATAGAAGATACATCCATAACGAGTTCATTTAGTGGTTTATATGTATCTCTTCGACACAAACCATCATGATCTTTATAACTAATTTTTGAAATTGTCATTTTAACCTAGTAAGCGTCTTCGTCGATATTCAAAGATTGAACAAATCTTTCATTGATATCAAATGCTAACCTATCATCTAATCCATAAATGTAGGCTATCACAACTGCTACAGGGTCGTACAGATCTTCAGGTATAACCTGACCAACCTCAGACAGTCTATACAAGACACGAGCAAGTGGAGGGATTTCTAAAACAGGAATCTCTAATTCCGCCGCTTTTGCGCGAAGCCTCAAAGCCATGTGGTCTTCACCTAGGGCTACTACAATTGGGGCTGGCGTAGTCTCCTTATCGTATTTCAAACCCACCGCATAATGGGTTGGGTTAACTATCAAAATGTCCGCCTGCTCAACCTTGTTCATTTGAGCATTTCGACTCAACTCCATTTGCTTTTGCTTTCGTTTGGACTTTATCTCAGGGTTACCTTCAGAATCCTTGTATTCTCGCTTTATGTCTTCTTTAGACATCCGTTGTTGCTTTGTAAAGTTGAATATCTGGAACGGTATATCTAGGGCGGCCACAAATACGTAAAGTGACGAAAAAATCATGCCCCACAATATAATGTCTTTAGCAAGCACCCCTAATAACGCTTTAGGAGCGTACAGAAGCTTCGCAGAGGCATAAGCGAAGAACTTATCGTCTATTATCATATACAGCGGCACAAGGATAAGGAGAGCCTTTACAATGCTCTTAAGGAGCTCAACAAGCTGTTTGACAGAAAAGATATTCTTAATGCCACTAATAGGGTTCAGTTTTTTGAAGTCTGGTATAAGTTTTTCACCGACGAAAATGAAACCACCTAACATGGTATTAGATGCCACATTGATGACCAAAATAGCGATAAAGAACCCTATTAAAGATTTAGCAATGCTCGTGGCAGCCGTATAAACCTTAGAAGCCAACAAAGAAGGATCGGCCAAGTCTCTAAAGTTAAAAGTGAAGCTAGAGATAAAGGTAGCCTTTAACTCATCAAATAAACCATCACCTAGAAACATTATGTAAGTAAACGCAAAAAGTAACGTACAGACAACAGATAACTCTTTGGTTCGCGGGACTTCACCCTTCTTCTTTGCATCCCGCAGTTTCTTGGGGGTGGGTTTTTCAGTTTTTTCATCAGACATAAAACAAAAAACGGAGAGTCTCCTCTCCGTTCCTTAGCTATGATGCGACAAAATCCGTTAGTCTTTGTCGCTGTTAAACATTGAATCCAGATATTGTGCAGTGTTATCTAGATCAGCTAATTGAGCCGATAGGTTAGAGTAGAGTGTAGTATAATACGTATACCACTTCTCTTTTTCTTTTTCCAAATCGCTCAATTCATCGACCAAACTTTCTTTGCTACCTTCTTTCAGCATATCCTCAATGGTTTTAACTTCTTCAGTAATAACACCACTAATTGGGTCGGTAAGTCCGTCCATTGTTGTTGCCATTCTGTCTAGAACACCAGTTTGAGTAGTAACTGCAACTTTTTGACCTAGAACCATTGTATCAGGGTCAACGACAACGACTAGTCCCTCAGTAGAAGGGTCAAATTTACTTTCTAAGGTAGTACCCTTACCAATAACTCTTTGACCATTAATGTAACCCTTAACATCTCCTCCAGAAGCTTTTTCTGCCGTGAGACCTAATTCAGGAACATCATTTTTGATTTCTACAAACTGTGATGTACCGTATTCAGAAGACTCGAACACGAGCTCACCTTTTGCATTAGCAGTCACGGAGTATCCATCAACCCCAGAACTTGCCACACTAGCGCTAATTTTGCTCGCTATTTGATTTGGAGTGTAATCCCCAGCTGGAAGGTTTACAGTTACATCCTGTCCGTTTACATTAAGCTCGATGTCTGTATCAGCTGTGAGAGTTGTTGGATTCGCAATAGGAGCAGTAGTCAGATTTGCTTTTGTTGGTGCTTCATCAATTACAATCTCATGCTCACCGTCGATTGCAGATCCATTTGAAGTAATTGACATCCATTCAGAGGATGTTTTAGAAGTAGAAGCAAGTAACTCCTTAGCTATATTTGGGTTTTTATCAAGACTTTTACGAAGGGATAGTTCATCGAGCTTCATGGTGCCATCTGGCTGCATTGAAATTCCCAACTCGGACATATTGATACCTGATGACTTGACCATAGACCACATCTTATCGATCTCTTTTTGGATCTTATCACTAATATCTGTGTCATGTAGTGAGCCCACAAAGTCATAGTAAGGCGTTGATTCATTGAACATGTTGTACATGTCAACTAACGCGTTGTAGTTAGTAACGAACGCCTTGACGTTTTCGACAACGCCATCTGGGTTAGCTTCTGAAGAAATTTTGATAACTTCACCAGTTGCCTTAGACAACGTCATATCCACGCCATCATACTTGATGTTATTTGTTGGATTAGACATTGGTACACCATTAATCGTGTACTTAGCATCTTGAGCTTTTTGTAGTTCGGATGATTTTGCTGTGTCCTTACCATCGTACGCAAAATCGTTTAGAGCACCAGTACCAGAAATCTGCATCGCTTGGTCTTCACCAGTCTTTGACGAAACAACAGCTATACCATAACCGCCTTTACCATCTTCAACGACTTCAGCTTTGATGTCAGGTGAAGAGTCGCTAATTTTTTCCGCGACTTCAGCGAGTGACATTCCATCTGTTACAGAAATTGAAACTTGACCCGAGTCAGCGTTTGGTTGAAAACCAGTTCCGGTATATTCTCCAAAGTTGATAACGATATCGCCAGCTGGCAGCTTTTCACTTGCGCTCGCATAACCACCAATCATCACCGAATGTGATTGCGCCAACTGATCAACTTTAAGGTTAAAATCTACATCACTACTCAAGCCTTCAGAACCAACTTTTGCGCTTACTGACGACGAATCAGAGTTGTTTATTACGTATGATGTCAACGCGTTAGCGTTATTCAAAGACTTCACCGTGTTGTTATTGAATGTATTAATCGTTGACGTAAAAGCATTAAGTGCACCCATCTGAACATTTTTATTGGTTATTTCAGACTGCTTTTCTTCAATTCTAACGCCCATCTTTGACGTAACCATCATATTGACCATATCGCCAATTTGTACACCAAGATCTTGCGTCATGTTATTAATCATTCCCATGCCGATATCTCGCTTGTCTTTCGAATTATCTTGCATGTAAAACTCTGGGCCAACGAGCATTCCCTTGTTGGAGCCGCTGACAGTAAACATATCACTCATTTTTTCTAATACCTTTCATTTTCAGGGATTGAGTCCCAAATATTAACCAGTTCACGAGCCATCTTTAGAGCCTCTTGTAACGCCTCAACATCCATTGATTTGTTAGCTAGTTGAGCATTATTAAGAATGTAGTAATACATCTTATCGAACACTTCGCAGACTTCAGGATCAGTCTGTCTGTTCATAGTCTCAATCAAATACATTACGTACTTTTGAACTTTAGCAAGAGTAGTTCCCTTGCGGTCAATAAACTGGTTGAACTCTAACAACTTTCTGTTCTTAAACAGGAATTCACAGAGCTCTAGTTGTTTTACAATTTCTTTATATATCTTCATGGTCAAAGCATGTTTGCTTAAACCAGTCGTTGAGGCTTTATTAGCCATTTCGTATGCGCCAATACCTTTTTTCATAGCATTGAAAGTCCTTACTGTAATTTATGCGCCAAGGCGCTCAATTGTTGTAAACCATCTTGTATTGAGTAGTTTTCATCAATTCGTTGTCTCACTTGTCCCCAAAGTAGATCTTCACAAGCTAGTGCTTTATCGAGGACTGGGTTTTTGCCCGATTCAACAACACCCATAGCAATTAATTCTTGGTTGTCGTCAATGGCTTGAAAAGAAGCCTTAACTTTTGAAACCACATCTAAAACGTTTTTTGACTGAAGTACGTGGGCTAGACGACTGATAGAACTGGTTACTTCTATAGCAGGGTATATCCCCCTAGAAGCTATATTTCTTGAAAGAACAATATGACCATCAAGAACTCCACGAGCAGCATCAGCGACAGGATCATTCATATCATCACCTTCTGTAAGAACAGTGTAGATAGCAGTAATAGCGCCTCTGTCTTTTGTAATGCCAGCTCTTTCAATCAAACGTGGTAACTTCGCAAACACGCTTGGCGGATAGCCTTTTGTTGCTGGTGGCTCACCACTTGATAACGCAACTTCACGCTGAGCCTGAGCGTATCTAGTAACAGAATCGACAAGGAGCAATACTCTTTGCCCTTTATCCCTAAAATGCTCTGCAATTGCTGTCGCAGACTCTGCACATTGCATTCTTAAAATAGGCGAGTTATCCGCAGGCGCAGCAACTATAATCGTCTTTTGCCTTGCTTCTTCAGAAAGCGTTTCCTCATAAAACTCAGAAACTTCTCGACCTCGCTCTCCAACCAAAGCAATAACAACTACATCAGCATTGGTGTTCTTGGTGATCATTGACATCAATACTGATTTACCAACACCTGTACCAGCAAATAAACCAATTCGCTGACCAACACCCAAAGGAAGCATCGAATCAATAGCTTTTACTCCAGTACTTAACTGCTCTGAAATAATACCTCGTTCTGAAACTCCTATTGGCGGTGCTGTAATTGAAACACTTTCCACAAATGCCGAATTTGAGATCTTGCCACCTAACAAAACTTCACCGAGTGGATTAATAACCTTCCCCTTAAGGTGGTCACCCACTTCCATTCGAGGCTGTTTGCTTACCATTGAAACCTTTGAGGAAGGCTCAATACCATCAACATTATTGATTGCCAGCAGTTTCGTTACACCATCTTTAAAGCCAATTACATCGGCATAAACCGGATTTTCATCTTCAGATGTGATTTTGCATCGAGCACCCAACGGAGCTTTAAAACCTTTAACATCAATAGTCATACCTGTTGTGTTTACCACTCTACCCACAGAGGCAGGGGTTGGTAGGCTAAACGTCTTATGTGAAAGAGATTTAATTCGCTCCATTAGGGCTCCTTAGTTAACCGAGAAACGATTGTTTTTGCATATCAACCAAAACTTTGGTTGTGTTATTTATCACCGTTAAAATCTGGCTGTGCTTTTGAATGTTTGTTGTAACTTCAACAATGTTTGAGTCTTGAGCATTTGACAGCATCTTAGTGTACTCAAGCTTCATAGATTCAAACATTCTGTAGTTAGAAGAAGCCTGATTGATATTGCCACCAAGTTCTGTACGTGCAGCTATAAAGTTGTCTGTCGTTTGATCGACGCTATCCATCATATCTACACGTAAATCATCAGGAACTTCTTTACCTTGCTCTAGGTAGTAATTAGCTTTTGCTATTTGCTCAAAGACCGAAACACCTTTGTCATCTGAAACCAATTTTGAACCATCAATAGTCGTTTCAATAGATGAAGTTTTTCCTGCTTTTTGAGACTTCGCCTCATTGTTTCCTTGGTAGACATACATCTCCAATTCAACTTCAGTGCCGTCAATATCAACTTTTACTTTTTCTTTAGCAAAAGGTGGCTTATCTACTTCCGACCCACCAAAAATGTATTGTCCGTCAGAGTTCTTGTAGTTAAGAATGTTTGCCATGTCTTGCTCAATGCCAGCAATGGTATTCTTAAATACTTTGAGATCTTCTGGTGAGTGTGTGCCACCACCAATTTCTGCAAGCATTTTATCGAACTCAATTAGCTTATCAGAGTAAGCCTGCATTTGAACATCCACGCCCTGTAGTTGTGCCTCAATGTTCTTAGCTTGCGTTACGTAAAGATCAAGCTCTTTAATGTTGTACTGAAGGTTAACAATCGACTTTTGAGCAACAGGATCATCAGCTGCCGAAAGCACTCTGTACTGAGAGCGTTCCATTTGTGCAGACAAAGCTGCAAACTGCTTAGAACTCGAATATGAGATCGAGTCATACATATTGTTTACTGTTACGCGCATAAATCCTCCTAAATACTATTAAACAGCGTGTCAAACATTTGTTTGCTTGTTTGAATAACTTTCGACACAGAATTGTAAATCTGTTGGTATTTCAGGATATTTAGCTCTTCTTCCTGAGTACTAACAGCGGAGAAGTTTGACCATTCAGCTTTAGCCGTTGTGTTTATAGAAGTTGCAGTTTTATGTGCATTTTCTGCGGATTTAGCAGCGTTACCAATATCTACAAAAACATTACCCAAGTGATCCACAACAGTAGCATCACCAAAAACCTTATCACTCATTACATCAGACAGGTTCAGTAGATTTTGGTTATCACCAGCAGTAATTGGAAGGTTTCCAGCAGCTGCTATGTCATCAGCTGAAGATGTAACACTCATCCCTTTTGCCATTTCAGGAACTGGGTTAAATTCGAATTTATCACCCATATCAAAAGAGCCAGCTCCATCAATTGTCATACCAAAAACTTCGGCAGGGAAGCTTGTAACAACCATGCTGTCGCCTGTTGACTCATCATAAAATTCGTAACCAGCACTTGTTACTTCCATGGTGAATCCACCAGTACTCAAGTTATCTAAGTTTTTGTAGTCTATTGAAATATCCAATCGACCATTACCAGAGTTACCCGATTTACCATTTGCTGAAACAGTTGGAATATCAATCAATGCTCCACCCGCAGTGCCATCAGGTTTGTAACCTTGCATGTTGGCTTCGTTAATTGCAGCAGCAAACCCTACCATTAAGTGGCTGATTTGAGATTCTGTTTTAGAAACGATGTCGTTGTATGCTTGTACAGTTCCACCCAAAGCACCACCAACGCGCTCAGGTGTTTTGGTCAGGTCGACACCGTGAATAAACACAGATGTAGAACCATCATCATTTACAGATTTAGTTAAAGGTGTGTATTCATTCCCATTCACTAATTCTTGGCCGCCAGCGATTCTAACGACTACCGTCCCATTTTCTTGTTCATCAACTTGAATTTTGGTGTATTGACTAAGTTCCCCAAGAAGTTGGTCACGTTGGGTTAAGAGCGCCTCATTGTTTTTAGGATTCTTACGTATTTGGTCATTTATCCTTGCCAACTCTTGAGCTGACTGATTCACATTATCTACAAGGGCACTTAGATCATCATTCAGCTTTGACTTGTAATCATCTAATTGCCCTAGCATTGTTTGGCTTGTGGCAAAGAAAGAGTCTAATCGTGACAAGAAGGTTGTTCTAGCCGCACCTGAATCTTCGGCAGCCAAGCTAACCAATGACTCGTTAATAGCTGACAGCGCTTGCTGTAAAGCGTTAGAACTACCGCCATCAGCATCAGCTGAGATCCCAGTAATCACCTTATCAACACTCTTTGCCATTGAGTAAACTGTACCAGTGCTAGCCATTTCAGCGTTTGATGTGTGCATTTGCTGATTAAGAAACGCGTTACTCATTCTGATTGGGTTCGCGGTTAGTACACCTGCGCTATTAGTTGTGAACACAATCGTCTGGCGAGCGTAATAAGGGTTAGCTGCATTATTAATGTTATTACTAGCAACAGATGTTGCATACTTCATTTGCCCTAGAGCTTGAGCACTTCCAGTGTTTAAATCTATTCTCATGTTTGTTCTCTTTGGATTCATTACCACCATTAAAAAGTTAACAATGGCAGTAAGTTTTAGCGTTTATAAAAGGATGTAATTTTCAGCATCCGAATACAATTTAACAAAAGGTTTGAAACAGTAAGCGAGGGCATAGAATCTGAAAAATAATCCTTATCTATAATGCCACTTTTGTGATGGGAATTGTTTGGGCTGAACTTGAAATGCCTTTTAAAAAAAAAGGTAGCTACATGAGCTACCTTCCGGTATTAGACTTTCAATCTAAATTAGCGTAGTAGTTTTTGAACTACTTCTTCCATTGATTGGTTAGCTTGAGAAAGCATTGATTGCGACGCTGACTTAAGAACCTTCGCCTTAGCTAGGTTAGTCGTTTCAGCTGCGTAGTCCGCATCTTTCGTCAGAGAAAGAGAAGAATCGATGTTTTGTTTGTAGCTTTGTAGGTTTTGAGTTGTGAACTCAAGACGGTTTTGAGCCGCACCTAGGTCAGCGCGTTGACCAGTCAGTTCATCTTGGAAACCTTGTAGAACATCGTGAACGTCTGTCTTCCAAGCATCAGCGTCAGCGCGTGCGTCAGTAAGCTTAAGAACCATGTCACCGTTAGCGTCAACAATCTTCACTTTTTCAGTTGATGCACCAACTTTCACGCCAACTTGGTTAGCAGTGCCTTCACCTACAGCGATGCTAGCATCTAAGCTACCATCTAGCAGTTTAGTTCCGTTGTACTCAACAGACTTAGTGTTACGGTGTAACTCTTTCCCAAGTTGCTCGAACTCTTTGTTAATAAGTTCGATGTCTTTGGCTGAGTTAGTTCCGTTTTCGGCTTGATAAGCTAACTCTTGCATACGTGCAACAAGCTCTTGTTGTTGCTTAATCGCAGCGTCAGCAGTTTGGATAAGGCTAACGCCGTTAGCAGCATTTTCCATGTATTGAGCAGTCTGAGTTGAAGACTTTTCTAGGCGAGTCGCAAGACCCATACCTGCAACGTCATCACCAGCTTTGTTAATTCTTAGGCCAGTAGTTAGACGTTCTGATGCTGTGTTTACAGCTTTTTGAGAGTTAGCAATCTGAGTAGATGCGTTGCTAGCATTCAAGTTAGTATTAATCGAAAGCATTTTTATTCTTTTTTTGTTTTTAATTTTCTATTACTAGTGGTACTTTCGACACAAATAATGCCACCTTAAATGGTTTTGATAAAAAAAAAGCGACTCTATGAGCAAGCTATTACTCTTCGTGTTGATGCATTTGGGGTTTAAAAATATCCCCTTTTTATCCATAGAGTATTAGCTAGGAAGATGAGAATTTTTAATGGCAACTTTCTATATGAGATTAAGATGTATGACAACTAAAACCGACAACAAGCCGTTCCCAATTTACGGTTACCTCTCACCTAAACGCCTTGCAAAGAATCACGATGCTTGGCTAAGAGTAACCAAAGTTCAACTAATTGGAGGGGTTATATTCATTGTCGCGCCGATTCTTTCCTTTATATGGTTGGAACTAGGATTTCATAATACTCTGGAGCACGGTAGGGAGTTCGGGCTTGCCTTGGTGTTTACGGGAATAGCAGGTTTACTCATCGGATTTATAGCAACTTTGTTAATGTTTTCAGCCGTATATATTGTGGAAGCAGAATGCACGTAATTATTTACTTGCAGTAGCGTTATTGTACGAGAGATTAAGGGGGTAACTTTTTGATTGTTGTTTGGTTGGTGAGTATACAGCTAAGAGTAAAGAGTATGTAGTTGCTTCAAATACTCTGCCTTGGCTATCATCTATTTAACAAAAAGACTCAGACAAAAATAAGCCTGAGCCTTTTAACTTGCAAAGCCTAGTACGTAATGGTTTCCACTGGCATCGTCAACACAAAAGCGTAATATCTTGCTCTATGAGCAGCTTTTCAAAAACGGGTGCCAATAGAAATTAGC